>CAYLNV010000017.1:0-11116 GCA_964385085.1 uncultured Oscillospiraceae bacterium | reverse complement strand
AGGCTAAGAGCCGCGATCCCATTTCCGCTAAGCTGGTCGCCAATATGCTGACCGCTGCCGGTGCTGACCGTGTGCTGACTATGGACCTGCACGCTTCTCAGATCCAGGGCTTCTTCGATATCCCTGTTGACCATCTGTTGGGCAACCCCACCTTTGTTAAGTACTACATGGAGAAATTCCCCGAGGACAAGTTCAATCACGATGACTTTGTGGTGGTTTCCCCTGATGTCGGTTCTGTCGCCCGTGCAAGAGCGTTTGCCGCTAAGGTGCATATGGGCCTGGCGATCGTTGACAAGCGCCGCCAGAAGGCCAACGAGTGCGAGGTCATGAATGTGATCGGCGATGTTAAGGGCAAGACCTGCATCCTGTATGATGATATGGTGGACACTGCCGGTTCTTTGTGCAACGCTGCCAATGCTCTGGTCGAGGTAGGCGGTGCAAAGGAGGTATATGCCTGTGCGACCCACGGTGTTCTGTCCGGTCCTGCTTTCGACCGTATCACAGCAAGCACCATCAAGGAGCTGGTGGTTCACAACACCATTCCTGTACCTGTCGACTGCCCCTGCAATAAGATCAAGCAGTTGGATGTTGCGCCTATCTTCGCCCGGGCCATCTCCCATATTCACGGTGGTACATCCATCGCTGATCTGTTCTAAGCTGTGTTCGGAAGAAAAGACGATATCTGGTTGATCGTAGGTCTTGGAAATCCCGGCAAGGATTATGAGCGGACCCGGCATAACGCAGGCTTTCGGGCCATTGACGCTTTGGCAGAGTCCTTAGGCTGCAGGATCGACAAATTGAAGTTCCAGGGCCTTTACGGTCAGACCACATACCGGGGCAAGAAGCTGTTTCTGCTGAAGCCACAGACCTTTATGAACAATTCAGGTCGCAGCGTTCTTCAAATCAGCGCTTATTACCACATTCCGCCACAGCGGATCATCGTATTATTCGACGATATTTCGCTGGAGCCCGGCAGACTTCGCATCCGCGGGGACGGCTCGGCCGGCGGGCACAACGGTATTAGATCCATTATCGGTGAGCTTGGTTCTCAGGATTTCCCCAGAGTCAAGATCGGTGTGGGCGCCAAGCCCCACCCGGAGCAAGACTTAGCCGATTGGGTCCTGTCTGCCTTCACCCAGGCAGAGGAAGCACCTTTAAAGGCTGCGCTGCCCAAGGCAGCCGAAGCTGCACTTTGCATCATTGAACTGGGAATCCCGGAATCAGCCAATCGGTTTAACGGTTTCCGTCCCTGAAACATATTGTCAAATTACCACGGAAAGGGGGTCTTTTTCCCCCTTTCCGCGTTCTTGCGTGGAACAAAATAACGAGGTGGATCATGGAAAAACTGCTCAGTATACTCAATACCATTCCGGAATATAAGACCCTGCTTGATCATATCGGGCAGGGTGCTTCTGCTGCTGTTACCGGCATTGGCCAGATCAACCGCAGCCATATGATCGCAGGTCTTTCCACCCAAACCGCCCGTCCTATCGTCATGCTCTGCCAGGACGATATGGCAGCACGGCGCTTGCAGGAAGAGCTTCAGGCCTTTCTTGGGTCGTCTGTTTCCATTCTTCCCAGCCGTGAGCTGACACTATATGACAGTGCCGTTGTCTCCAGAAGCTGGGAACAAAAGCGCTTGCGTCAGCTTTATGATCTATCCAGCGGCAACACAAAATTGCAGATCATCTCCTGGGAGGCCCTGAGTCTGCGGACGATGCCCCCTAAGGTCTTGAACCATGCGACCTTTACATTAAAGATCGGTCAGGAGTATGCGATCGACGATCTGATCAGCCGCTTGACCGGCTCCGGCTACAGTCGGT
This sequence comes from uncultured Oscillospiraceae bacterium, assembly GCA_964385085.1. Classification (GTDB taxonomy): domain Bacteria; phylum Bacillota; class Clostridia; order Oscillospirales; family Oscillospiraceae; genus Faecousia. The sequence goes on along the minus strand of CAYLNV010000017.1, from coordinate 9,293 downwards.
GCTCCATGGTAGAAGGTCCGGGACAGTTTGCAGTCCGGGGCGGAATCCTGGATATCTACTCTCCTGCCGCCGACCGCCCCATTCGTGCAGAATTTTTCGGAGACGAACTGGATGCTATGGGTTATTTTGATCCCGACACCCAGCGTCGTACGGAAAATGCTGATAATGTAGTGATCCTGCCTGTAGGTGAGACCCAGCCCTGCCTTCATCCTGATGGTATAGAGGGACTTTGTGCTGACCTTTCCGGTCTGATCGCCCGGCAGAAACGAAGAAAAACATTGAACGAGCCTTTGATCAAGACACTGGAAAAGGATCTGGAAAAGTACGAAAACGGTGTGCAAAATCCTGCTTCTGACCGGTATATGTCCATGATCTATCCCCAAAACACCACCGCTATTTCCTACATCCCTGAGGACGCGATCCTGGTTCTGTGCGATCAAAGCAATCTGCGCCGTTCCGCCCGTACTCGTACGGAGGAAATGGGACTGCAGCTTGACAGCCTTTTGCAGGCGGGTCTGGTGGCCGGTGAGCTGTGCGACTATGTTTGCCAGTGGGAGGATTTTTGCAGGGAGATCCAAGGGCGGACTGTTCTGTATATGGATGCCTTCAGCAGCACCTCTTACCCAGAAGAAAACCCGCCTAAGCTTCTGCTCCCCATGTCAGCCAAGCAGCTTCCCAGCTACGGCGGCAGTCTGGACACTGCTGCCAGTGATCTGGCCCATTATCAGAAAATGGATTTTTCCTGTCTGGTCCTTTGCGGCAGCCGCCGACGCGCAGAGCTTTTGCAGGAAATGCTGTCTGAAAAAGGTCTTTCAGGTCTTTTATGTATTCCCCTGACCACCATGCCCCACCCAGGGCAGATCCTACTGTCAGAGGGTACGCTCCCCTTCGGCATGGAATATCCGGATTCCAAGCTGGCGATCCTGACCGAAGGCCAGTTGATCGCCAAGGGCGAGGTGCGGAGAAAGCCGAAAAAATCTGCCACGAACCGTCAGAAGCTCAATTCTTTTACAGACCTGACACCCGGGGATCTTGTGGTCCACGAAAGCTATGGCATTGGCCGTTTTGTGGCCATGGAGCAGATCAAGGTGGACGGTGCGGTTAAGGACTATGTGAAGATCGCCTATCAGGGCAGTGATACATTGTTTGTTCCTGCCACCCAGCTTGATATGGTCAGCAAATATATTGGCGGCGGTGAAGATGCCAATGTGCGGCTGAATAAGATCGGTACAGATGCATGGCAGAAAACAAAGGCCAAGGCACGGAAGGCCGCCAAGGATATGGCCGGTGAGCTGATCCAGCTTTATGCCGCCCGGAAACGGCAGGAAGGCTTTGCCTTTGCGGCAGATTCTCCCTGGCAGCGGGAATTTGAAGACAATTTCCCATATCCGGAAACGGACGATCAGCTTCGCTGCATTGCAGAGATCAAGGGAGATATGGAGTCCCCTACTCCTATGGACCGCCTTCTTTGCGGTGATGTGGGCTTTGGCAAAACCGAAGTGGCGCTGCGAGCTGTTATGAAGGCCATTATGGACGGCAAGCAGGCAGCGATCTTAGTGCCTACGACTGTTTTGGCACAGCAGCACTATCAAACAGCCGCAGCCAGATTCCGCGGTTTCCCTGTTAATATCGATGTGTTGAGCCGTTTCCGTACACCCGCTCAGCAAAAACGGACGATGCAGAATTTGCGTGCCGGTCAGGTGGATCTGATCATCGGCACTCACAAGCTATTGCAGAAATCCGTAGAATTCAAGGATCTGGGACTGCTGATCGTAGACGAGGAGCAGCGCTTCGGTGTGAGCCACAAGGAGCGCTTGAAGGAAATTTCCAAGGGTGTGGATGTGCTGACTTTGTCAGCAACACCCATTCCCAGAACACTGAATATGGCCCTGTCCGGTATCCGGGATATGTCCACGATCGAAGAACCCCCTGCTGACCGCTACCCTGTTCAGACCTACGTGATGGAGCACAGCAATCTCATTGTAGATGATGCCATCCGTCGGGAGATCGAGCGTGGCGGACAGGTGTATTATCTGCACAACCGGGTCGAAACCATTGAACAATGCGCTTCTGCTTTGAAGCGTCGTATCCCCGGTCTGCGGGTAGCTGTTGCCCACGGCAAGATGGGCGAGGATGAGCTGAGTGATGTAATGCATGCCATGGCAGACGGGGATATTCAGGTGCTGGTCTGTACCACGATCATCGAAACAGGTCTGGACATCCCCAATGTGAACACCCTGATCATTGAACACGCTGACCGTTTTGGCCTCAGCCAGCTTCATCAGCTTCGCGGCCGTGTGGGCCGCTCTACCCGCCATGCCTATGCCTATTTTACCTATCGTCCTGACAAATCCCTGACCGAGGTCGCGGAAAAGCGGCTTTCTGCCATTCGGGACTTTGCTGAGTTCGGCTCCGGCTTCAAGATCGCCATGCGGGATCTGGAGATCCGGGGTGCAGGCAATCTGCTGGGCGCGGAACAATCCGGTCATATGATGTCTGTTGGCTATGATATGTATTTAAAGCTGTTAGACGAAGCTGTTTTGGAGGAGCGGGGCGAAAAGCCCAAGGAACCGGACTGCACTGCTGATCTGAATGTAACGGCCAATGTAGACAAGGACTATGTCTCCCGGGGCGAGGAACGGATGGACCTTTACCGTCGAATGGCTGCGATCCGCAGCCAGGAGGATGCGGATGATCTGCTGGACGAGATCGTGGACCGCTACGGAGAGCCGCCTAAGGGTGTGCTGAATCTTGTAGAGATCGCCTTGCTGCGTGCCAATGCCCGCAAGGCAGGGATCTGCGATATTCGCCAGAAGGCAGGCGATATTCTCTTCACCCTGACAAATCTGGACTTTGAAGCCGTTACCGTACTGTGTTCTGACCCGGATTATAAAGCAAGACTTCAGTTTGTCGCCACTGCCAAAGAACCCACCCTGCGGCTGAAGCTATCGGCGGGTGTTGACAGTCTGCGGCAGGCAAAAATATTCGTTGAGCGGTATTTGAAGTGCCATATTCAATAGTCTTGCATTTTTCAGATAATATGCTACAATAATACAAATTTAAACCTATTTCACCCCATTGCGTGCTTGAGAGAAAGAAGGAAGGTGCAACCTTGAAAAAGGCTACGAAAAAAACGTCTGTTGCCACCAATAAGCGCCAGAAAAGGCCGGTCGCCATTGTGATCATTTGCCTTTCTGTGCTGGTCCTGGTCGGCGCACTGGTATGCGGATACCTCTACCTTGGTCGAGGACTATTGGATGAGGCTATCCTGGAGAACGTATCCGTTGCCGGTGTTGACGTTGGCGGTATGACACAGATGGAGGCCAACAAAGCTGTTCGTGAAGCAGTTGGTGATAACTACGCAACAACATCCATGGTAGTACAGGTGGATGATCAGAGCATTTCCCTCTCCCCTGAATTGACCGGAGCGACCCTGGATATAAAGGAAGCTGTTGCGCTGGCCTATGCCTATGGACGCAGCGAAGATCCCTCCAAGAATGCTCAGGACCAGCTTCAGGCTATGACCACGGGAATCGAAGTGGATATTCAGAGCTGCCTGAATCTGAACACCGATGCCATCAAGGCAGAGCTGGAAAAGCTGATGGAGCATTTTGATTCCAAGCTGACTCAGCCTACCTATATGATCAGCGGGGCAGACGGCATGGATAAGACCTTGATCGTTACCATGGGCACACCGGGCTACGGACTGACCCTTGACGATCTGTATGCAAAGGTGTTATCCGCTTATAATCGCAGCAGCTTCTTTCTGGAGGTGTCCAGCGAACTCACAGAGCCGGATGCAGTTGATCTGGATGCCATTTATGAAGAAATCTATATTGAGCCTGTAAATGCAGTCTATGATTCCGAAGCTAAGGAAACAAAGGACCATGTTTTGGGATATAGCTTCGATCTGGAGAGCGCAAAGAACCAGATCAAGGACGCAAAGTACGGAGAAAATGTCAAAATTCCTTATGTTTGCACAGAGCCGGAGATCACCAAGGACGGTCTGGACGAAGTGCTGTTCCGGGATGTGCTGTCCACCTATACTGCAAAATCCGGCAGTGTCAGCAATCGCGATGTGAACCTGCGCCTCGCCTGTGAAGCGATCAACGGTGTTGTTCTGGCTCCCGGTGAGGTCTTTGATTACAACGAAACTCTGGGTGAACGAACTTCTGAAAAGGGCTATAAGTACGGCGCATCTTATATTGGCAACAAGACTGTCAGCACCATCGGCGGTGGTATTTGCCAGGTATCCTCTACCGTCTATTACTGCGCCCTGATGGCTGACATGGAGATCGTAACCAGAACCAACCACGGCTTCCTGAACACCTATGTTCCTATGGGTATGGATGCAACCGTTTCCTGGGGCGGTCCGGAATTCCGTTTTAAGAACAATTCCGAGTATCCCATCCGGATCGAAGCTTCTGCCAATGCCGGTCATACTACCGTAACCATCTACGGTACGGATGTCAAAGACTACTATGTGAAGATGGAATATAACCTTCTGGCAACCTATCCCTATGACATTATCTACGAAGAAATGACCGCAGATAATGCCAACGGTTACAAGGACGGTGATGTGATCACCTCCGCATATACGGGCTACAAGGTGGTTACATATCGCTGTAAGTATGATAAGGAAACAGATGAGCTTATTTCCAAAGAGCAGGAATCCATGAATATTTACAACAAGCGGGACCGTGTGATCTGCAAGATCGTGACAGAAGAAACTGTCCCGCCCAAAGTTCCTACAGATCCTCCAGCCACCGATCCCCCAACAGAACCTACAGAAGCCACAGAACCCGTAGAAGTTGAGCCGGCACCGGAACCGCCTATTGAATACGATCCAGAAGGACCGATCACTGAAGATGGTTAAATAAACCATTATTTAATGGCGGGGAACGCGCAATGCGTTCCCCGCCAACTTACTAATTCTTATGCTGTCTGCCAGTCAAACAATAAGCAATTTTATTACCGTTCCGTTTAAATCGTTGCCTTCTCTGAAATTCACATCAATGGTATACAGTCGTCCGCAAAGGCCATCGGCTGTCTTGACCCACTGCTTTTCCTTGACCGTATATCCGGTCATTGTTCCCAAATGTCCATAGATGTCCTGCAGCTTTGCCTCGATAACGGATGTTGCCTTCTCATTATCGATAGAAATCTTTTTTACATCCTTAAATGTTCCCACCATTGACATATCACAGCTTGTAACATTGCCGTTTCCGTCTACAACGACGCGCAGCATATCTGTTGTCTCGTAGCCGCTGACTTCTCTGTAATAAGTATATGTATACCTAATAAAATCATAGTCCTTAAAAGGATCTACTTTAACCTTATAATCCTTTAAAGAAATGTAGTTACCTGCAAGTTCGTCTGCGACTTTTCTGCACACAGCTTCGTCCACTACTTTTCCCGCTTGTTCCGTCTTTCTATATAGCGAAATATTTGTCAATTCCTGCGTCTTTGCGTTAACATAAAAGTAAACAAGGCTTCCGTCTTCCATATTGCCCATATAGCTATGGCTAACATAGGTATTAGGCATCCTAGTATTTGATCCTTCGTAGTTCCCAGTGTATGTCTTGCCGTTAAATGTCACAGTCATTTCTTTCGGAGCTGTCGTATCATCGTGAAGATTGAGTTTTTCGCTGCTCCACTCAGGAACATCCGAGGTATGTATTCCGCCTATACCGTCTGATACAGAACCAATATCCAAAACTGTGTATGACAATTCCTTCTCTTTGCAGCCGCTGAACATCGAAAGCATCAGCACTAATACTGTTAGCAGCGCAGTTTTTCTTAACTTCTTCATAAATGCACACCTTCCCTTCCTCTTAACCTCTTGGCAGTGTTATTACGGAATTTCCGCAAATTACATAAGAAGCCATCGTAGTATACTGCCAGTTCCCATCAGTATGTAGTTGTAAACAGGCATTACGAAGTGTCACACCAGATATCAGTAAATCAAATAGTCTTTTTAACCATTCATTTGCCTCATTGCAATTAATATTTTCTTGAAAACCAAGGGCAGCGGTTGCGCCCTGGTAAAGCGCCTGGGAAACTAAATTTGCTTCATCCAAACCACCATGCCCAGTTTTGCATCCCACAAACATCGCGATCTCCAGATTGTTCAGGTCCAATGTATCCATCGTCCCATTGCTGAAATATTTAACCGGATTGTTAGCATTGTCATTCAACAAAATATAGGTTGCATCCTGCTCATCCGCAAATATCTCATTCATCTTAATACCACCATGACTGCGGCTCACAAACACTTTGTTGTTATCGTAATTTAAATACGAATCGATTGATGATGTGGAAAACGATCCATCATAGAAATTAACATTGGAAAAGCCATAATTTAATAGTTCCGGCCTTATGTGATCCAGTGCATAATAATGATCGTGACCTGAATTATAAACGCCAACAAGAGCTGCATTACAAATTGTAGACGAATATGCTGTTAGTTCCGAATTCTCTGCAAGATTTGCATTATTGGCATTCAGGATTTCCAAGTCCCAAGTATCGGACAAAACTTCCGGTTTCAATGTTACTTCCTTATTTTCTTCTGCGCTTACTATGCCCGGACACATAGTAGCGCACAAGCTAAGTGACAGCAGAAAAGCGACTAATCTTCTCTTTTGTTTCGTTTTCATTGGAAACCCTCCTTTTATTGTAATTTATGCCTTTTATTTATAATCATTCAATTAAAGTAATAATCACCCCCCTACTAAAATACTAGCATTACAACACAATTATTGCAAGATAGCAATTATCATAAAAATTACACGTTTCATTTATTTACAACACCAAGATATTCTTATTTTTCTTAATTGTTCTTGACACAGCTTTTCCATTGTTATATATTAAAAAAAGGGTATTCAAAACACTGCATTCGAAGGATGAAAAAATATACTTAATGGGCGCATTGCAAAAATGATGCAATGCGCCCTTTTATTAATTCTTCGGTTTAATATCCAGGTGGTAGTCCACAGTTCCCATAGCACTTTGCTCGATCTCAATGCGATACACCAGATCAACGATACCGCCCTGCCGGGTGATGCTCTCGCTGATCTTTGTTGCCGTAACGCTGATCATCAGGGCGCCGAATTCTGCCTGATACAGGGATTCGTGGGTCGTTCCCTCCTGAAAGATCATTTGGGAGCTGAGTTTTCCGGAACGGGTCAGGATGATCCTATCGGGCTCTACACGGAAGGTGGTGATAACACCTTCCATGCCGGTCAGTTCAGTTTCCTCATAGCTAACATCCCAGCCGCCATTCTCATATTCCAGCGTCCCCTCAGTTACCAGCTCGATCACATCCGGCTCCTGATCCTGATAGGCTTGCCGTCCCCGAATGGACAGAATCACTTTCTGCTTCATATTACTCCTCCAGGGCCAGATCGATCAGCTCATCCAAAAGCTTATCATAAGGAATCCCGCTGGCTGCAAACAGCTTGGGATACATAGAAATAGAGGTGAATCCGGGCAAGGTGTTGATCTCATTGAACACCACCCGATCATCTTCATAGGTTACAAAGAAGTCCACACGGCTCAAGCCACGGCAGCCAATCGCACTGTAGATCCGGACCGCCAGCTCCCGAACCTGCTCCTCTACTTCCTCCGGGATCCGGGCAGGAATATAAGCAACAGAGGTATCGGAAATATACTTTGCATTGTAATCATAAAAGTCTGCACCGGAGTCGATCTCGCCGCACACAGAGGCCATCGGACTGTCATTGCCCATCACTGCCACTTCTACCTCACGGCCATGGATGAATTCCTCAACCAGGATCTTCTCATCGTAAGCGCCTGCCTGCAAAAGAGCATCCCGCAGGTCTGCCCGGTCCGCAGCCTTGGAAACACCCACAGAAGAGCCTGTTCCCGCAGGCTTTACGAATACAGGATATGCAAAGCGGCCTTCAATGCTGTCAAGCACTGCTTCCATACGGTTCTGAAGCTCGCTGTTTCTCACAAGCTGCCATGCAGCCTGAGGAACATTCGCCTGGTCTGCCACCAGCTTGGTCAGGGTCTTATCCATAGCAACAGCAGATGCTGCCACATGAGGTCCAACATAAGGAATACCTGCCATTTGCAGCAGACCTTGCATTGCACCGTCTTCGCCGTTTTCACCGTGAAGCACCGGGAACACCACATCGATCAGCTCCCGTACCACGCAATCGCCCTCAAAGCTGAGAAGGCCCTGACCACGGATGGGAGAAATGGCCGCCCGACGGTTCTCGGGATGGTCCTGCCACTGGCCGGTAGGCAGCAAGGAATAATCACTGCCTCCATAAAGGATCCAATCACCCTTTTTCGTAATACCGACCGGGAAAATATTGTACTTTTCATTATTCAGGTTGTTGAGTACAGATTCAGCCGAGCGCAGAGAAACCTCATGCTCCGGGCTGATACCGCCAAACAAAACGCAAACATTCAGCTTACGCAAATGATCCCCTCATTTCATTCTTATTCTTTCAAAAGTGCCTCACCGGCACGGTAAATATCACCAGCGCCTACAGTCAGGACCACATCCCCCGGCTGTATGATGGTGCGCAGATATTCTGTTACCTCGGGAAGTGTCTCACAATAAACACTGCCGGGAATCCTTTCCACCAGATCCCGGGAAGAAATGCCGATCGTATTGCGCTCTCTGGCTGCGTAGATCTCCGCAACCACCGCAACATCTGCCTTCTTCAATTCCCGGATAAAGTCATCAAACAATGCTTTTGTACGGGTATAGGTATGGGGCTGGAATGCCACAACGATCCGGTTCGCCTTCATGGTACGGACCGCTTCAATGGTTGCTGCCAGCTCATCGGGATGGTGGGCATAATCATCATAGACCTGCGCGCCATTGAATTCACCCTTGTGCTGCATCCGACGCTCTGCACCGCAGAAGGTCGCAAGACCCCTGGAAACAGCCTCACCGGGGATCCCCAACATCCAGGCTGCACCGGCTGCGGCCAGGGCATTTAACGCATTATGACGGCCCAATACCTTCAGATCAAGATGGCAATAAAACACATCATCACAGACAATATCAAAATGCCGCCAGTCCGGGCAGATGTTTGCCGCACGGACTCTGTTGCTCTCCTTCATGCCAAAGGTAACGCAATCCACACCTTCCATTGCCTGTAACGTGTGAGGATCATCACCGTTGGCAAGAACACCGCCGGTGGAAAGCTGGGCAAATTTCCGGAAGGATCTTTGCACATCTGCCAGATCCTTGAAGTAATCCAGGTGATCCGCTTCCACATTCAGCACCACTGCCAGTGTGGGGAAGAAATTCA
>CAYLNV010000016.1:0-11527 GCA_964385085.1 uncultured Oscillospiraceae bacterium | reverse complement strand
GGCAGCGCGCAATGTGTTATCAATACAACTGGTAACAACAAGATCCTGTGCATACACCAGTGTGCTTGCGGTGTGTGTGATCTGCTCAATGCCGGTTAAATAGAGATCGGCATCGGTATCCAATGTGAATGTGTATTCTTTACCGATGGTCAGTCCGGTCAGTGTAACTGTATGAGCAGAGAAGGTGGTGCTTTTTATTTCTTCGTCCTCAGCGGAATAGGAAACAGTCCAGCCCTCTGCGTCCTTACCGTCAACGGTGAAGCTCAGGATCACACTGCCGTCCTCTGAGCCGGTTACGGCATTAAACTGAACGATGGTGGTCTGCACCGGTGTTGAATAGGAAGCAGAGGTTTGTCCGGTCAGCTTATGGAAGCCTTCGATCTGCACATAGATACTGTATCCGGTATCCGGTATCAGATTGGTGAAGACTGCCTTGCCATCGGAAACGGGAGCGGTGATCTGATTGCCGTATGCATCGGCACAGACAACAGACAGCTTGCTTTCATCGATCATGGAAGTAACATATACGGTCAGACCGTCTTCACTGCCGCTGGTAACCACCGATTCGATGGGCTGGAGATAGTAGTTCATGTAATAGTAAATGCCGCCTGCAAGGAGCACCAAAACCAGGAGGATCGGAATACAGATGCGAAGCCACAGACGGGAGCCCTTTTTCTTAGGCATTTCTGTCTCTGCAGGCTCTTCCACTGTCTCAGAGCCTGGATCTTCTGCTTCTGTGCCCTCTGCTTCTCCGTCAGCAACTGGTTCTTCCGCCTGATCCTCCTCGGCCTCAGCGGAAGTATCTTCCTTTTCTTCTGGTATGGGCTCCGGCAGTGTGATCTCAACAGGCTCAGGTGCTACAACAGGGTCCGGAACGGAAAGCTCCGCCAGCTCATCTGCCTGATTGAGGATCTGAGATACCTCTTCAGAAAGCTCGTCATAGGAGATCTCGGCGCCGTCTTGTACCAGATCCGATTCATCGACCTCAATGCTTTCCAGGAAAGAAAGATTTCCTTCAGGATCTTCGTGGTAGGGAGAATCGTTATCCTCTGCGGGCGCTTCCTCGTTTGCAGGCTCAGCTTCCTCATTTGCAGGCTCAGCTTCCACTGCTGACATTTCAGCAGGTGCTTCCTCCTGCAAAGGTTCGTCTTCTGTGTCTGTAACGATCTCTACGGGATCGTCCGCAGGGGAGGGCGGTACGATCGGTGTGTCATTTGCACCGTTTCGCTGCATATAGCCCACCAATGCCTGACCCATTTCAATGGGATCCTGCCAGCGATCCCTGGGGTCCGGCGCGCAGGCCTTCAGAATGATCTCAGACATTTCATAATCAGCAAACAGAGGTGCGGGGAATACCTGGTTTGGCGCAGCATCACCTGTAAAGGGCAGTTCGCCATTGTTGTATGCCTGATACAGGATCAGACCCAATGCATACACATCAACGGTATCGTTAAGCGCAGAAAACGCGTCAGCGATCTCCGGTGCAGTGTAGGCGCTGCGGTATCTATCCGGCAATGATGCATATTTCAAGGAATCCAGACGAATAAAACCAATGTCTCCGATCCGGTATTCCTGCTCCGAAGTTACAAAAACATTGTTGGGCTTCAGGTCAACACAAAGGAAGCCTGAACGGCGGCAAACAGCCAGCGCAGTGCAAAGATCCAGACCTAAATTGATCGCGCGCAGATGGGTCATGGGATCGCGGACAAAGTGCCGGCTCAATGAGCGCCGATAGGGGCATAGCAAATAGATATCAAAGCCTGTTCCATCTTCCATGGGGACAAGCTGCATATCCTCAAAGTCAAGGAAACCCTCAAGAATAGAAAGGCTCTTGAGCGTGTTGACTTCATCCAGAATGTCGTCAGCAAGCTCCTTAAAGTAAGAAAGTGCAGACGCTTCGTCCGAATAAGCCCCGGTAAGAAGCAGAGCATCCAGTTGTGTCCGGGAAGCTGGGACGGAAATGATCTTTACTATGTATTTGTCTTCCGAATCGTTTTTCATAGCCGGGCAGCAGCGAACACCGTGGTGGTCGCTGATGGGATCACCCATGGCAAAATGATCGAGCATTGGCGAAATCAGTTTCGGTTCTGACATTCAAATCGCCTCCTTTTTACATTCCTTTATATCATAAATTAAATTTTAAAAAAAAGCAACATCTTTATGGTTGTTTTATTCATCAGAAAATGCTATAATTATCAAAAATGTGTGGTGCGGTATTCCGCATCGGACAGGAGGTAAAATATGAGCAAGATCATTTGTGAGGTCTGCGGCACGGCTTACCCTGATACCACTGTGCAGTGCCCGATCTGTGGCTGTGTGCGCCCGGGTGATGCCCGGAGCGTTTCCGGTACAGCAAAGGACGGCGATAACAGCGGCTATACATATGTGAAAGGCGGGCGCTTTGCAAAGTCCAATGTGCGCAAGCGCAGTAAGGCTGCAGCAGGTGGTGTGCAGGCAAAGACAACGGCATCCGATGGAAATGAAGATAAGAACGCGAACAAAGGACTGGTGATCACAGCGATCCTGTTGCTTCTGGCGATCGTTGCGGTCGCTTCCTTCATTGCTGTGAAGCTTCTGCTGCCCGGAAATGCTGGAAATGAGCAGACAACACCCAGCCCGACCCCGACGGCTGAGACCACAGAAGCGACTGAACCCCCAACTGTTCCCTGTAAGTCTCTGAAGCTGGAAGCAGATGTGATCACACTGGACAAAAAGGATGCTGCATGGATGATCTATGTAAAGACCAATCCTGCTGATACCACAGATGAGATCCAGTTTTCCAGCAGCGATGAAAAGGTCGCAACCGTTACCGCCAATGGCAAGGTCGTGGCGGTAGCCCCCGGTGAGGCGGTTATTACGGTAACTTGCGGAGATCAAAGCGTTCAATGTAAAGTGGAATGTGTCTTTGAGTTGCCTACAGAGGAAACGACAGTTCCGGAGGAAACGGAACCGGACGAGGAATTCCAGCTTAACCGAAAGGACATCACCTTCAGCAGACAGGGCGATACATGGATGCTGTATAGCGGAAGCCTGACCCTTTCCAAGATCACATGGACATCTGATAATGAAGCAGTTGCCACCATTGAAGGCGGTAAGGTAACCGCAGTGGGCGGCGGTCAGACCACAGTTCACGGTGAGTATAATGGTGAAAAGGTTAGCTGTATCATCCGCTGCGCATTTACAAGTGAACCGGATACCGGTATCAGTGGAAATGGCAGTGTGTCCGAGGACGGCGGTGTATCCGAAGATAGCGGAAACGGCACATATCAGCTCAAAAATATGGTTGGTGGCGGCACTGATGAAGTAACGATTACTGTTGATTACAGTTTTGCAATGAGGTTGGTCGATTCCAATGGAAATATTGTTACCGGAGTTAGTTGGTCATCAACGGATACTTCTGTCTGCACAGTAACGGATGGAATAATCATGGGTGTTGGTGCCGGCAGAGCGACGGTTACCGCAACATATAACGGCAATTCCTATACTTGTGTGGTCGTAGTCAATTAAGTAAAAGCAAAAGCGGCGGCATCCCGGTGGGTGCTGCCGCTGTTTTGCTTATTCGCCTTCAATGCAGCATGAGTTTCCTTTACGAAACAGCAGGCTGATGCACCACAGACCTGCCAGAGCGATGATGGCATAGATGATTCGGCTGATCACAGCATCCTGACCACCGAAGATCCATGCGACCAGATCGAACTGGAAAATGCCCACAAGACCCCAGTTGATAGAGCCGATGATCGAGAGAATGAGTGCCAAAGTGTCCATAATTCCACCTCCATTATTTAACGGTACAGCGTGTGATACGCGACCGTGTGCTGGATATTGCTATCATTCCCAATGACATAAGAAATATGCATTGCATATTGAAAATACGATCCTAATTGATTATAATAATGAAAATGTATCAAACCGGAAGGAAAGATAAAATGGTTACTTTATACGAAGGCGCATTTGCAAAGGTCAATCTGACATTGGATGTACTTGGGAAGCGTGAAGATGGGTATCATGATCTGAAAAGCGTTATGCAGACCATCTCGATCCGTGATGATATTGAGATCGATCTGGATACGGGCAAGCCCTGGTCGTTAATTTGCGACAAGGAGGATATCCCCACGGATGAACGGAATCTTGCATGGAAGGCGGCAAAGGTCTTCTTTGATACATTGGGCAAAGATCCCAATGGCCTGCAGATCCGCATTACCAAGCGCATCCCCTCACAGGCAGGCCTTGGCGGTGGCAGTGCAGACGCGGCAGCAGTCCTGCGGGCATTAAATAAGCACTACGGTGATCCGCTTTCTATCTTGGCGTTGGCAGAGCTTGGCGCGCAGGTTGGCAGTGATGTGCCGTTTTGTACCCTTTGCGGCACGGCGATGGTGGAAGGCCGGGGCGAGCGGCTTCGCAAGCTTCCGAACCTGCCGGAGTGCTGCTTCGTGGTATGCAAGCCGAATTTCTCTTCTTCAACTCCGGAGCTGTACCGAAGACTGGATGAAACAGAAATTGCGAAGCGGCCGGATCATCAGGCAATGGAAAGTGCATTGCTTGCCGGTGATCTGGGCAAAATTGCGGAAAACATCTGCAATGTCTTTGATCCTGTGGTAACTGAAGCGCATTTGGAGCTGAATTATATCAAATCTATTTTCAACAGCTACGGTGCTGTGGCCTATCAGATGACCGGCTCCGGTTCGGCTGTGTTTGCGATCGTACCGGATTTTGAATTTGCGGCCGTTATCTGTAATATGCTCAAGGACAATTATCCTGATGTGTTTATTGCGATGCCTGTATAATTTTGGGAAATACCGTCCATACTGGAGTTATTTCAGTAAGGACGGTGTTTTTTATGAAAATGATCCTGAAATTTGGCCTATTTTGCGCTTTTGTATATGTACTTCTTTTTTGTGCCGGACTCCTGTCTGATAAGGCACAGCTAAGCAGCGAATTGATCCGTATGCATGTTGTGGCGAACTCTGATTCTGAGGAGGATCAGGCTGTTAAGCTGCAGGTCAAGGATGTGCTTGTTTCTTATTTGCAGCCGGTCATGGAGAAGCTTACGAACAAGGAGGAAGCCTACCAATACATTCAGGAGCATTTGCAGGAACTGGAGGAAGTGGCAAATGGGTTTCTTTCAGAGCTGGGTGAAAACAAGACTGCTGCGGTCAGTCTGACCCGGGAGGAATTTGGGATTCGGCAGTATGATACCTTTTCTTTGCCGTCCGGGATCTATGACTCCCTTCGGGTCGTGATCGGAGAGGGCGAGGGGAAAAATTGGTGGTGTGTTGCGTTCCCGGCCTTGTGTATGCCTGCGACTACCAATGAATTTGCCGATGCCGCTGTTTCCTCCGGCTTTTCCGACTCGCTTACAAATACCCTGACAGATGATGGAGCTTATGAGATCCGTTTCTTTTTTCTTGATTTATTGGGGAAATTAGAGATTTTATTTCACTAAGACCTATTTTTTGGACATCATTTGTGCTATGATATATCATAAAGAAAAAACAAGGAGCAAGGATATGCTGACGCTGATATACGGTACAGATTGGGTTGCAAACCGCGATACAGTCCTGAATATGATCGCGCAGGATGTTATGGCAGAACAGGGCGGACGGATCTTGATGGTTCCGGAGCTGATCAGCCATGATATGGAACGGCGGCTTTGTGCTGCGGCAGGGGATACAGCCAGCCGTTTTGCGGAGGTGCTTTCTTTTACACGGCTTGTGAACCGTGTGATGGATGCTGCCGGACGGAAGGTAGAGCCTTGCCTTGATAACGGCGGCCGTGTGGCGGCAATGGCCGCTGCTGCCCGGAATCTTCACGGAAGGCTGAAGGCTTATGCATCAGTATCTGCAAATCCTGAATTTCTGACAAGCCTTGTGGAGGCAGTGGACGAATGGAAACGCTGCTGCATTACATCTCAGGACCTGATGCAGGCATCAAGCCGGACAGAGGGCAGCTTTGCCCAGAAATTGGAGGAACTGGCCCTGCTGCTGGACAGCTATGATGCGCTTTGCCTGCAAGGAAAACGCGACCCCAGAGATCAGATGACCTGGCTTCTGGAGCAATTGGAGGATAGTGATTTTGCGGAAAAGCATGTGTTTTACATAGACGGATTTCCGGACTTTACCCGACAGCATGCAGCCATTCTGGAGCACTTGATCGTAAATGCACCTCATGTCATTGTCAGTGTAAACTGCGACACACCCAGATCCTCTATGCCTGGATTTGAAAAGGCAGGCACAACGGCAGGGGAACTGCTCCGTTTTGCAAAGGAAGCAGGTGTAGCAGTTGAATTGAAGAAGATCACACCGGAGGAAACACCGGTGCAAAGTGTACAAATGAAGCTGTTTCAAGGTCATATCGAGCCTATGGAACAGATCGATATGCCCCTGCAGGTTTATCAGTTAGATACACCCTATCAGGAGATCATGGCTGCTGCAGACAGGATCATGAATTTGGTGCGCAGCGGTGTCCGTTATCGCCAGATCAGCGTGGTCTGCTCGGATATGAATACCTATCGCAGTTCCATACGGATGGTATTTGACCGGTGTAAGATCCCGGTCTATCTGTCCGGTACTGAGGATATTTTGGAGCGTCCTGTTATTACGACAGTGCTCTCTGCTATGGATGCAGCGCTGGGTGGATTTGAACAGCGGGATGTGATCCGGTATCTGAAATCCATGCTTTCGCCTTTGGACCTTGAAATGAGCGATCGCGTGGAAAACTATGCGGTGCTGTGGAGCATCAACGGCAGCCGTTGGTTAAAAGACTGGACGAACCATCCGGATGGCTTGGGCGGACAGTGGACAGACGAAGCAATGCATACCCTTGCGCAGCTAAATGAGGCAAGAAGAATTGCCGTAGAACCCCTTGGCGCGCTTTGCCGGGCATTCCGGGAAGCATCTGATCTGAAGCAGCAGGTGCAGGCACTTTATGTGTTCCTGAACAGGATCGACCTGGCAGAAAGACTGAGTCGATTGGCAGACGATCTGGATGCCCGGGGTGATAACGCAAATGCCCAGGTCCTGGATCAGCTTTGGGATATTCTGCTGACAGCGCTGGAGCAGATGTATGATATTCTCGGCAAGAGCGTCTGGGATGGAGAGACCTTTACAAGGCTTCTCAAGCTCCTTTTGAGCCAGTATGATGTAGGTACGATCCCGACGGTTCTGGATGCAGTAATGGTGGGACCGGTCAGCGCCATGCGTTGCCAGCAGGCGGATCACTTGATCGTATTAGGTGCGCTGGAAGGTTCGCTTCCGGGCTATACTGGGTCTGCCGGTGTTCTGACAGATCAGGAGCGGGCTGCATTACGGCAAATGGGTGTGCCGCTTACCGGAGGCTCACTGGATGGTATTCAGGCTGAATTTGCAGAGATCTACGGTGTGTTTTGCGGTGCAAGACAAACCATAACCGTATCCTGCCCGGCAGGACAGCCGTCTTTCCTGTACCGGCGATTAAAGGACATTGCCGGTGGGGAAAAGAATGTCGGAGAGCTTTTAGGCGCTGCCCGGGCGGATAAATGGGAAGCAGCAGCTTTCCTTGCAGGAAAGAATGACTTGAATTCTGCAAAAGAGCTGGGACTCCATGCGCTATATGAAGAGATAGAAGGGAAGAGGGATTACGATCTCGGTGTTGTAGAGCGGGAAAATGTGCAAAAGCTCTATGGATCACAGCTAAATCTGTCTGCATCGCAGGTAGACCGGTTGGCAGAATGTCGTTTCTCCTATTTTCTCAGATACGGACTGCGTCTGAAGGAACGGAAAAGCGCCACGGTCGATCCTGCTGAATTTGGCACATTTGTCCATGCTGTGCTGGAAAAGACAGGCCGTGAGATCAAGGACCTTGGCGGCTTCCGTCAGATTCCGCTGGAGCAAGCACTGGAAATTGCAGGAAAATACGCAGAGGAATATGCAAAGGAGCGGTTTTCTGAGCTGGATTCCCAGCGCCTGAGCTATCTCTTTGCCAGGAACGGTCAGGAGCTGAAGATGGTGGTTCAGGAGCTGTGGCAGGAGCTTCAGGATTCTCAATTTGCGCCTGTAGATTTTGAGGTCAGCTTTGGCGACCAGGGAGGTATGAAGGCGGTAGAAATATCCGGAAGCCAAATGCAGGCAAAGCTTCGTGGCTTTGTGGATCGGGTAGATGGGTGGCAGGCAGAAGGCCGCAACTATTTCCGCGTTGTGGATTATAAGACAGGTAAGAAGGACTTTGATTATTGCGATGTGTTTAACGGATTGGGCCTGCAAATGCTTTTGTATTTGTTTGCGCTTGAGGATGAAGGTCAGGATCTTTTGGGAAAAGCCCCCGTACCGGCAGGTGTCCAGTATTTCCCGGCCCGTGTACCTTTGATCAGTGCTGACGGTGTGCTGACCGATGAGGAAGCGGCTGCAGTCAGAGAAAAGGACTGGAAGCGCAAGGGACTTCTGCTGCTGGATGAGGATGTTTGGGGAGCAATGGAATCGGGAGAGAAGCCGAAACGGCTTTCTTATTCCCGGAATAAGGATGGAAAGATCTCCGGTGATGTTGCCACCGGGGAGCAGTTCAGACTGCTGAAAGGCTATTTGTTCTGCTTGCTTGGCAGTATGGTGGATGAGATCGCATCCGGTTCTGTTATCCCCAACCCCTATACCCGGGGAAGCAGCCATAATGCCTGCACCTTCTGTCCCTATGGGGAGGTATGCCATCAGGCAGAGGTAAAAGGACGCAGAAATTACAGAGCGATGTCTGCTGACCGGTTCTGGGAAGAAGTAGAAAAGGAGATGAGAAACCATGGCTGAACAATTGACTGTAGAGCAGCGACAAGCTGTCAATGACCGCGGCGGCCGGCTTCTTGTTTCCGCAGCAGCGGGCTCGGGAAAGACGAAGGTGTTGGTTGACAGGCTTCTAAGCTATGTAACCGACCCCAATGACCCTGCGGATCTGGATGAATTTCTGATCATTACATACACGAAGGCTGCGGCTGCTGAGCTGCGTGGTAAAATTGCTGCAAAGCTGACGGAAAAAATTGCAGAACAGCCCAATAACCGCCATTTGCACCAGCAGATCCAGCGGCTGTATCTGGCGAAAATATCCACTGTCCATTCCTTCTGTGCGGATGTTCTGCGGGAATATGCTTACCGGCTGGACCTGTCTGCGGATTTTCGTGTCGCCGATGAAAATGAATGTCTGCAGCTTCAAATCCGTGTGATGGAGCAGCTTTTGGATGAAGCTTATACCAAGGCGGATCAGGATGGGGATTTCCGCGCCTTTGTGGATACTCAGGGATTGGGCAGAGATGACCGACAGATCCCACAGATCCTGCTGAAGGTCTACCACAGCGCCAGATGCCATCTGGACCCGGAAAAGTGGCTTGATTGGTGTGTTGCTGCCAGCGATACGAAAGATCTGCATGACGCAGCGCAGACCCCTTGGGGTGCATATCTGATCGAGGATCTGCACCGGTATCTGGATATGAACATTCAGGCAATGCAGCAATGCGCGGCACAGGCCGCCTGTTCAGAGGGGATGGAAAAGCCTGCCGCTGTTCTGGAAGCCACAGTGGCGCAGCTTTCCTATTTGCGGGACAGCCGGACCTGGGATGAGGTCCTTGACCGTAAGGATATCGACTTTGGGCGGTTGACCTTTTCCAAGAAATGCACTGATGTGGCATTGACCGAGGAGATCAAGGCGGTACGCAATGCCTGTAAGAAGGGCCTGCAGAAGCGGCTGCGCAGCTTTGCGGACGGCAGTGAACAGGTTTTGGATGATCTTGAAGCTTCCGGTGCTGCAGCACGGGGACTTGTGAGTCTGGTCAGAGGGTTCAGTCAGGCCTACGATAAGCTAAAGCAGGCACACCGGATTCTGGATTTTGGCGATCTGGAGCATAAGATGCTTGATCTGCTGCTTGGGAAAAGCAGAAGCGGACCAACAGCCGCCGCAGCGGAAATCGGTGCCAGATTCCGGGAGATCATGGTTGACGAGTATCAGGATTCCAACGGTGTTCAGGACGCGATTTTTGCCACGCTGACGGAAAAGGGGCAAAACTGCTTTATGGTTGGTGATGTGAAGCAGTCTATTTACCAGTTCCGGCTGGCAGATCCCGGGATTTTTATCGAGAAATATAATGCATATGCACCTGCTGATGAAGCACTGAACGGTCAGGGAAGAAAGGTACTGCTCAGTAAGAATTTCCGTTCCGGTAATGAAGTGGTCCAGGCTGTCAATGATGTGTTCTCAAGATGTATGTCTGAGCGTGTTGGCGGACTTTTGTACGGTGATGATGAGCAGCTTCGGGAGGGTGTGCCCCATATTGCTCTGGATGAACCGGCAGTAGAGCTGTACGGTATTCAGGTTCAGGAGGATACCTATAGGGAGGAGGCTGCCTTCACAGCCAACAGGATCGCTGAGCTGTTGGACGGCACCCATACGATCCGGGAGGGAGATGTCTTGCGGCCTATCCGGCCGGAGGATATTGTGATCCTGCTTCGCTCTCCCGGCTCAGTAGGCGCAGAATTCCGTTATGCTCTTGAGCAAAAAGGAGTTCGCTGCGCAACCGGCGGCAATACGGATCTGCTTCAAACGGAGGAAGTAGGTACATTGTGGTCGCTGTTAAAGGTCATTGCAAATCCCTTGCAGGACATTCCTCTGGCCGCGGTACTCATGAGCCGTTTGTTCGGTTTTACGGCTGATGATATGGCTGCCCTCCGCAGTCAGGATCGAAATTGCAGCCTGTTCTATGCATTGCGTGATGTCCCCAAGGCGGAGAAATTCTGTGAAATTCTGGACCAGCTTCGGTTGGCGGCAGGCATGAGCCATGTTCCGGAGCTTTTGGAAAAGATTTTTCTGCTGACAAAAATGGACAGCATTTATTCTGCAATGGCAGACGGTGCAGAGCGTGCCCGGAATTTGCAGGCCTTCTGCCAGATCGTGTCGGATTATGATGCGACAGGCGGTCGGGATCTGGGTCAGTTGCTGGAGCATTTGGAAGCCATGAAAGAGCGTGGATTGAATGTAGCAGCAGAAAACAGACAGACCGGTTTTGTGTCCATTATGAGTATTCATAAATCCAAAGGACTGGAATTTCCGGTGGTGTTTCTATGCGGTCTTTCCCGCAGCTTCAACCAGGAAAGTGCCTATGATCAGGTCCTGTGCGACCGGGAGCTTGGACTTGGACTTAATTGCGTGAACGGTGCGCAAAGGATCCGCTATCCCTCCGTTGCCAAACGGGCGATCTCGGCAAAGATCATATCAGATAGTATCAGCGAGGAAATGCGGGTTTTGTATGGGATAAAGGAGTAGTTCACTGCGAAGGCTTCAGTCTCGTAAGTAGAGCGAATGCTGTGGAACACCTCAATCCAGTTGTTGTTCTCCAAAGAATTGTTGCGCTGGTTCACATACTCGATACCGTCAATGCTGCGGCTCTCGTAACCGAGGTTCAGGTAGTGAGTGAAGCGTTCGCCCGTACGGTAAACGGTAAGTCCGGCCTTCATCACTTCATCGGCAATCTGAGCAATACGCTTGGGGTAGTTACGGCCATTGGAGTCTTTCATGTTATCCA
>CAYLNV010000015.1:0-11703 GCA_964385085.1 uncultured Oscillospiraceae bacterium | reverse complement strand
ACATAATACAAATTATGTGGTGCTTTATCACATAATACAAATTATGTATTGACAAGAGACAGGGCATCGGCAGGACGAAAGAGGACCTTGCGCCCTGAGGGGATAGGAGGATCGTTTGCGTGGATTCCAATGTAGATTCCGTTACAGTTGTGATGGCTGTGATCATTGCCGTTTTGATCGGGTTTCCGTTTTTGATCATAGCAGTACAAAAATATACCAGATTTAAAAACGAGCTGAATTATATAAACGAAGAGATATACAGGACCGTTGGATCGGAGCGGGAAGCCTGGAAGAGGAGGAAGCGCAAACTGTGGCTGTCCTTACTCCCGTTTTACAGAGGATAGCTCCCTCATTGCAGGTGGCCTTTCCCGGTGCGGTGTGTAATCGAATCGTGGTTGTGAAAGGAATTCCCATAACCATGATTTTTATCATATAAGCAAAACTTGAAATCTAAACTGAAAGGAATGAAGAACAAGAAAATGAGTAAATCATTAAAAAGACTCCTCTCCTGGATGCTGGTCGTCCTTATGCTTCTGAGCATGATGCCGACCACCGTCTTTGCCGCAGAAGAGGACACTGTTCCCTCGGTGGATGTGTCTGACGGCACAGAGGAGGAAACAGATGTAGAGCAGACCGATGAGGTCATTGCAGGGGGCGAGTACGGTTCGACCATTGACGGTACTGACCCTGTTACCAATTATCAGGCTGCTGTAAACGGCGTGGGGTATGAGACCCTGCAGGCGGCTATCGATGCAGCAGGCGAGGGCGACACTGTTACACTGCTGACGGATCTGACCATCGAAAGCGATTTAAGCAATGCTGCTAAGGGCTACTTCAATATTGCTGCCGACGATAGGATCACGCTGGATCTGAACAATAAGAAGATCACCGCTACCGATAATTCCAGCGGCAACTTCATCCTGTTCTATAACTACGGCGAGCTGACCGTTAAGAATGTTGACATTGAGCTGACTGCTACTGTTGATCGCGATTGGAGCGCGCAGTCTACCATTATTCTGAACCGTGGCGGCGAGCTGGTCGTTGAAAATGGCTCTTATATTCACAATGGTGGTACTGATATGGCCATCACTATGGACAACAGTGCCAACAGCTATGGCGATGCTTATATGACTGTTAACGGCGGTATCATCAAGAGTGCCTATGTCGCTGTGCGTATGCGTATGGCAGATCCCACTCTGAACGGAACCCCGGGCAATGGTGTTTGCTATTTGACCGTTAACGACGGCACCATCGAGGGTGTAAGCCGCGGAATCTGGGGACAGATCACCAATGCTTCTTCCCTGGAACTGGGTGCGCTGAATATCACAGGCGGTACTGTCAAGGGCAGCCCCAAGGCAATCGAAATGAGCGCTGATGGATCTGATAACATTGATGTAACCATCTCCGGCAACGCTTTCATTGATGGCACGATCGTGGGTGATGCCGAGGACTACGCAGTCTCCGGCGGCACCTTCTCCAGCGATGTTTCTGCGCTCCTGGCAGAAGGCTATGTGTTGAACCAGAACGACGACGGCACTTACGGTGTTGCTGTTGATCCTGCCTACGGCATGGTCGCCAAGATCGGCGAGAAATACTATCCTACTCTGGCTGATGCGATCGCCAATGTCAACACAGACGGCAGCGATACTACGATCAAGCTGCTGTGCGATGTGCAGATCGGCGATGTGGCCTTTACTGCAGGCGCAGGTAAGGTAATCTTCACTGCTGATCAGCCTGTTACCATTGAGCAGACTGTTCTGAGCAGCGACTTCGATATTGTCAACGACGACGACATTGACATCACGAATGTGGTCATCGAAGAGAACGTTACCTTCCAGGTATACGACAATGCAAGTGGTATCTACCTGTACTACGGACCTTCTCTGGAGCTGAACGGTACGATCACCGGCGGCGAGAACTGGGGTGTTGCTTATCTGTTCGACGGTGAGCATACCATTTCTGAGACCGGTAAGCTCAGCACCGGCCGTGTACAGATCGGCTATGCCGAGATTACGGTCAAGGGTGAGATCGACACCAACTATCTGTTGGTAGAGGGCTCTGAGCTTACTGCTGACGGCGCTGTGATCGACGCAAATGTTATCTATGATAACAACAACGGCGGCCAGCGTTGGGGCGAATCTGAGTTCGCGTTCTTGAACGGCACTGTTGTAACTGCCGGTACTGTAACGCTGAGCTACGTCGACTCCATCCTGACTATGGATCTGTCCAGCTCCCTGAACGCAACCAAGATCGTTGGTGCAGGTTCTATCGTGATCGATGCATCTGCCTTTACCGGTGAAGATGTTCAGGTAATCACTGCGGATATGTCCGGCTTTAACGGCAGCATTGCAGTCATTAATGCCGAAGACGTTACCTATGAGATCACCGACAGCGGTGTTGTTGTAACCAAGATCAAGGCTGCTTCCGTAACCGACTCCGAGGGCAATGTGTCCTACTACGCAACTCTGCAGGCTGCCATCAGCGCAGCAGGCGAGGGCGACACCATTAAGCTGCTGGCTGACATCGCACTGACTGAGACAGTTACCGTTTCTGCTGATAAGGTGATCACTCTGGATCTTGCCGGCTACACCATCAGCCAGACCAAGGAGTGCACCGCAAGCTACTCCATGATCGAGAACAAGGGTTCTCTGACCATTACCGGCAACGGCACTATCAGCTTCACCGATACCGGTGCAGGCGATGCCAATGCTGCCTGGGGTGTTTACACCATCCACAATGCCGGCACGCTGGTTATTGAAAACGGCACTGTTGAGAACCTGAGCGAACAGAATGTGGTGGGTCAGTCCTTTGCCCACACTGTGCTGGCTATCTTCCAGTACTCGGGTTCTACCACCATCAACGGCGGTACTATCTCTACACCTAATTATCGTTCCGTCCGTCTGTGGTCCGGTGATCTGATCATCAATGGCGGTGATTTCGTGGGCCAGGTTTGGGTACATTGCGTCAATGATACCGCAAAGCTGACCATCAACGGCGGCAATTTCGCTCCCGCTTGGAATGATGGCTCCTCCGTGTTCATCAACAATGTGAATACCAATAACACCAGGATCTACCAGGTTGAGCTGAATGTTACTGACGGCTGCTTCAGCACCAAGATCGGCGCCAATGCTCCTGCTGAGCTCAATGGCAGCTTGATCTCCGGCGGTACTTTCACAGCAGCAGCCGTAAGTGGCACAAATGCAGCTTTGCTTGCCGAGGGCTATGTGTTCCAGCAGAATGAAGACGGAACTTACGGCATTCAGGTCGCTCTGCCTGAGGTCGTGATCACAGATATTAAGGGCAACCTGACGGATTCCGATCCGGACCTGACCTTTGCTCTGAACTTTGCGATCCCCAATGTTGAGGAGCTGTCCGAGGAGTACCTGAACGATCTGTTCGAGGCTTACGGCAGCTACTATACAGACTATGTTCTGACCATCAGCGGCTTGGCTGACGGCTCTGTAACCTTCAATGCCAACGGCAATTCTGACGGCTACCTGGCAGGTCAGTATGATGCCTTTGGTGAGGGCTGGGTCTCTGTTCCCTTTGAGGATGTTACCGTGGCTGACGGTGAGGGCCTGTACATTATGGCTTATGCAGCCGAACTGATGGGTCAGCCCGGTCTGCGCTATACTCTGGCTGAGATTGCGGCTATCGTGCAGAACTTCAACTGCGGTGTGTACTTCACACCCGAGTTCCTGGCTGCCAACCCCGATCTGCAGGTTTCTCTGGAACTGAAGGTATTTACCGAGGATGCCGAAGGCAACATCACTGAGGACATCCCTGTTGCTGTCAACGAGTTTGAGAACAACTACGCAGCAGCAATTACCGGCGAAAACAAGCAGACCGAGTACTACACTACCTTCGCAGAGGCTTTGGCTGCTGCTGAGGCAGGCGACACTGTTACACTGCTGGCTGATGCGACCCTGACCTCCAAGCTGATCATTGACAAGGCGGTCACTATCGACGGCAACGGTCGAAGCATCATTGCCGATGAAAATACCCAGTGGTATACCACAAGCGGCAAGCTGCAGATCAAGAACTATGCTCCTTGGGTCGTTCTGCAGGCAGACGGTACTGTCCTTAAAAATGTTACCATCAACAGCAACAACTGTGCAGGCGGTGTCAAGGTCGAAAATGCTTATAATGTTGTCTTTGACAATGTTTCCATCATTGGCGCTAAGGCAGATGCACTGACTGTGGTTGGTTCTGTTAACTTTGAGACCTACCTGAAGCTGGATACATCTTCTTCCCTTATCGATGCCAGAAGCGGTGTTGTTACTGCTGATGCCGGTACTGTGTTCGATATGACTAAGTGGACGGCAAGTGTATCTCCTGCAACAAACGACCTGAAGGGTGTTGTGGATACCGAAGGTGATCCCTTCTTCTGTGCTTACGGTTCCACAACTTACTATAAGGATCTGACTTCCTCTTCTTACAGCAACCTGACTCTGCTGGATGATGTGGAGCTGACCAGGGACACAACCATCAGCGGCACCCTGGACCTGAACGGTCATAATCTGACCATTGCTGACGGCAATTCTCTGAAGGTCAGCGGTAACCTGACCGTTACCGGAGGCGAGCTGACTGCTCCTGTTGTACTGACCAGCACTGCTGCAACCCTGACCGCACCTGAAGGCATGAACATCACTACCACTTTGGACGGCTATGCTGTCGAGTATGTGGACGGTGTGTATCAGTTGGCTCAGTATGTTGCACAGATCGGTGATGTGAAGTACACCTCCCTGGCAGCTGCTCTGGCAACGGTCGAAAATGGCGGTGTTATCACCTTGATCGCAGATGCTACTGAGGTTGTGAATATTCCTGACTGTCTGGCTGTTACTCTGGACCTGAACGGCAAAACTCTCAACGGCAGCATCCTGGCTCCCAATGCGGATCTGACTGTTACTAACGGTTCTATCGTGAACACTAACTCCGGTGTCAGCGGTCTGGAGATCAATGCAGGCAAGCTGACCCTGACCGATGTGAACATCGATTCTGCCCGTCATGCCATCCGTATCGACGGCGCTGTAGAGGCTGTGATCAACAGCGGTACTTACCGCAGTGCTATCGGCAACGGTACCGGCACTTACCACGCAGCCAATATCTCCGGCGCTGCTGTCGTCACCGTTAAGGGCGGCACCTTTGTCGGTCCCAGCGGCACTACTGCAGATAGCGGCTGCGCACTTTTCCTGAGAAATCCTGCAAAGGTTACCATCGAGGGCGGCAGTTTCTCCGGCGGTAAGAACGCCACTCTGGGCAACAAGGCTGAGGATCCTGGTGTGCTGGCTGTTTCCGGCGGTACCTTTGATCAGCCTGTGGATGAGGCTTACTGTGCTGATGGCTACATTCCCGCAGACAATGGCGATGGCACCTACGGTGTCAAGGTCGCTCCCAAGGCACACTTCGAGACCGGTGCTTATGCAGCTACCGCTCCGTCTAAGCCCAGAGAGCATATGAGCATCAATGTCTATGACATCATTGCATATGAATCCCTGGTCATCAAGGTGTACGATATCAACGGAAACCACATCGTGACCTCCACCTACAGAGACTATGATCTGGATGATCTGAGCACCTACCGTTACCCGCTGATCGCTGAGCGCACGACTGTCAACATTGTTGTCAGCGGCAAGGAGGCTGGCTCCTGGGATAATGTATGGCACATTGCTCCTTCTGTTGACAATGTTCCTGCAACCTTCGAGGTTTGGGTTGACGGCATCAAGGCAGATACCTGGACACAGGGCTTTAAGAGCGAGGAAGAGAAGAACGAATACCTTGCGCTGGAGGGTGTCTACAAAGTAGCTACCGTAACCGATGCCGAGGGCAATGTAACCTACTACACCACCATTGCAGACGCTCTGGCTGCTGCAAATGAAGGTGATACAGTCCTGATTCTGGCAGGTGAGTACGATGCATTTACCGTCAATAAGGCTATCACTGTGATCGGTGAGACCGATGCAGAGGGTAACAACCTGGTTACACTGAACGGTAAATTGCGGATTTCTGCAGACAATGCGGCAGTTAAGAATCTGACTGTCAGAAATGCTGGTGATACAGCCGGTGTGATCAATGGCAAGGATGTGTTGGTCGAAGGCTGCGACCTGAGTGGCTCCAATGGCTTCCGTTGGTGCTATTCCAGCGGCACAGTAACCTTCAAGGATTCTGTTATTACCGGTACTACTTACGGCATCCACTTTGACGGCAATAGCAATGGTAATGTTGTGATCGATGGCTGTACCATCACTGGCTGGACCAGCTTTGCTTCCACCATTGACAGTGTTAAGATCACTGACACGACTTTTGAAGAAGGCAGCTACAACAAGCTCCGTTTCTATCAGGATGCAGAGCTGACCAATGTTACCTTCAACTCCGAGATGTCTGTTGACTTTGGTAAGAATGAGGTTACAGCAGAATTTAACGACTGCTCTGTCACTGACGGTTCTGCTCTGACCGATGTTATCTACCTGCCTGACATCGCTACTATGGGCGTTAATGTGTATGTGGACGACGAGCTTGTGGTCGTCGAGGCATCTGTCACAGATGCGGAAGGCAATGTGGAGTATTATCTGACTCTGGCTGAAGCAATTGCAGCAGCAGAGGACGGCGACACCGTTACACTGCTGGCTCCTGTCGTTGTCAAGGCAGGCGAGACCCTGACTCTGGACAAGGATATTACCATCAGCTACACCTCCAACGTTGCAGGTGAGGATATGATCACCAACAAGGGCACCCTGAATATTGGCGGCGATATCAAGATCACCTACAACAACACTGACAACACTGGCTCCAATGTGACTGTCAGCACCATCAGCTGTGAGCCTGGCTCCGTGCTGAATATCACTGGCGGCACTGTGGAGAACAAGACTGTCAAGGCAGATGGAAGCTCTATCTACTCCTACGCTATTGACCTGTTGACCAACGGTAACCTGGGCGATGTGACAGCAACCATCTCCGGTGGTACTGTCTACTCCGACTATATGGCTATCCGTCAGTTCAACAATGGCGAAGCATGCAAGAACACCCTGAATGTCACCGGCGGCTACATCTACGGTGCAAGACGCGCAATTCAGGTCCACCTGAAGAACAATGCAGCGTACACCAATATTACCGGCGGTAAGGTCGAGGGCGGAGACTACTCCCTGTGCTTCCTGACCACCTCCGAGAATCTGACCGTCTCCGGCGGCGAGTTCATTGGTGATGTCTGGTACTCCGGCACCGACGGCTTCATTTCCGGCGGTACCTTTGATCAGCCTGTGGAAGAAGCTTACTGTGCTGATGGCTACATTCCCGCAGACAATGGCGACGGCACCTACGGTGTCAAGCTCGGCTTCTATGTTGCACAGGTTGGCGACACCAAGTATGAGACCCTGACTGAGGCTGTTGCCGCGGTCGAAGAAAACGGTGTCATTGAGCTGCTGGCTGACTACGATGATTATATCGTTATCAGAAAAGAACTGACCATCAACAAGAACGGTTACACGATTGCGGATCTGCTGACCTCCAAGGGCTTTGGCTCTTTTGAGGACGAAGATAAGTATGTCGTTGCTTCCATGAATGTTTCTGCGGGCGATGCCGGTGAAAAGCTGGCCTACATTGATACCGACAACGATGGCTATGTAGACGAGACCCTGATGAGCCTGCAGGCTGCACTGGATCTGGCTGCAGAAAACGGCGGCGGAACAGTTAAGCTGACAGGCAGTCTGACGGTCAATGCTTCCATCGTCATTCCTGCCGGTGTAACACTGGACATCGAAAAGAATGTCCTGACCGTTAAGGCTTTGGTTGCCCTGAAGGGCGCGAAGCTGGTCGGTGCATACGACTCTCAGAAGAATGACGGCATTTTGGATGGCGGCCTGGTGAAGGTTGCTAAGGAAAAACTGGTTCTTGTTACTGAGCCTGCAACAGTCAATGGAATTGCCGTTCTGCCCATCTGGGATCCCACTGAGGGCAACGAATGTTATCGCTTCTCTCAGATCATTGTCAATACAGATACCGCAAAGGGTCGTGGCTTGGTGATCGATGAGGAGAATGACGTCATCACATTCGTGTTTAAGAATCAGGCTACCACTGATATTATTGAGGGATTGATAGCGAACTATGGTGGCACAGAGCTTGGCTTTGATGTGGTGGTCCGTGTTGAGTGGACCACGATCGTTGACGAAAATGAGATTGTCGAGTACCACAACTTCGTCTTTGACGATGATATGATCCGGAAGGCAGCAGGTAATCATGCCTTCATGATTCTGGTGAAGAATGTATCCGTAATGGGTATTGAGCTGGACTCCCTGAGGGTATATGCAAGCTTTGTTACAGATTCCGGTGCTGCTGCATACAGCGATGTCTGGACTGCAGAGGGCACTGAATAAAAGAAAGGACTGAAGCGAAATGAAAACCTATGTAAAGCCGGAATTGGAGATCGTGGAGTTTGTTACGGAGAAAATCACTTCTTTCGAACAAACTGTGATTTCTGATACACACGGCGACAGCGGACTCTAAGGCAGATATTAAAAATGCTCTGCAAGATCGCTGATTTGATCACAGATGTGCCTGAGGCGGGAGACCTGGTCTCCCGCTGCAAGGCATACCTCTATGAAGGTACAGACGGTGCGGATGTAACTATCCGCACTGAGCTTTTCCGGGATGATGCCTGGAAGGGATTGTCCGGGGATAACTATATCTATTGCGAATCCGGAAGCCATTTCTATCATGAATTATTGAAGCATAACGGACTTATGCTTCATGCCTCTGCGGTAGAGCTGGATGGAAGGGCATACTTATTTTCTGCACCCAGCGGCACAGGAAAATCCACCCATACCCGGCTCTGGCAGCAGGTATTTGGGGAGAAGGCCCGTGTATTTAACGATGATAAGCCCGCCTTGCGTCTTATTGAAGGTGTCTGGTATGCTTATGGATCTCCGTGGTGCGGTAAGGACGGTATCAATATCAACATGAAAGCCCCGCTTGCGGGCATTTGCTTCCTGAAACAGTCTCCGACGAATTCCATCCGGCGACTGAGTCCCCAGGAAGCGATGCGGTTGCTGGTGTTCCAGACCTTGCATCGGCTAAAGCAGCGTGAGCGTTTGGAATTGATGCTGTCTCATGTGGATAAGCTGGCTTGCCGGATTCCTGTATTTGAACTGGAAAACAGACCTGAGCCCGATGCGGTATGGCTCAGTTATTCAACCATGCACACTGTCGCAAAGGAGATGGGACTATGAAAGTTAAGAGCGAGTATGTGCTGCGACAGGTGGCGGATGTTTGGGTCGTTATGCCCATCGGTGAGGAAGTGCTGAATTTTGACGGTATGCTTACCTTAAATGAATCCGGTGCGCTCCTTTGGCGGAAGCTGGAGGAGGGAGCGGATAGGGAAGCGCTTGTTGCTGCGCTGATCTCAGAATACGATGTGGCTGCAGATCGTGCCGGGATCGATGTAGAAGCCTTTTGCCATAAGCTGCTGTCCGCCGGCTGCGTGGACCTGTCGTTTGAGTTTTAGACAAATCAGAAAGGAGTATCTGCAATGAAATTTAGGGATGGGATCGTGCAGCTGTGTAAGATAATGCAGTGGTTACTGCCGTGCCTTCTGCTGATTGCTATTGTTGTTATGATCGCAATGGAACCCAGTAATGTTGAACCTGTTGATGCAGCAGGTGATACAAGCGGGGCTGTTTTGCAGACTGCAGAAGCAACGGCTGATGAAGAAGCCACTGAAAACACAGATGCCGAGGAAAGAAACGGAAACGCAGATACGACTGACTCCACCCAAGAAAGCAGCGATATGGATTCGATCTTTGCTGAAAATGTCCAGTTGGGTGTGGTCGAAAACGAGAATGACGGCGGTTTGGATGGTTCTGCGTCAGGAAGCACAGCGCCTGTCCAAAGCGGCGGGGATACAAATTCCGCTGCTGACTCGGACACAGCACAGATATTGGATAGCCGACTTGATCCGCTGCACCCGGACTTTGATATTATGCTTGTGTCCTATGAAGATTTTCAGGCAATGGACGCAGACCGTCAAAGAGCGATCGTGGAGTACTTCTCTTCGATGGAAATGTTTGTGCGTTGGTACAATGCAGTGAAGGAAAAGTACGAAGCTGAGCACCCCAATATTGAACTTGGCGAAGACGGTATCATCAACGGCGAAAACTTCGGATAATAAATACCCCCTGAGAGCGATCACAGCCCTCAGGGGGCATTTTAATGCATAACCGATATGTTATTATTGCAGGGCTTATGGCAATCTCCTGCATTACAGAATGATCGGCTGAAGCTGTTTGCCCTCCAGTGCTGTTTCCAGCGCCTGCGGGATCAGGCTGAAATCTGCCACCATGCTGGTGGGCTTGCGCAGGGGATCGTCCTGACCGAAGGGGACAAAATAATAGTTTTTCCGGCTTAAAAGCCTGCCAATATTTTCTGCAGCACCGGAAAGCGCATCGTTGGTAGAAACAGCGATCAACACTGGCCGGCCGTTGCGCAAATGACTTTTGGCAGCCATCGTTACAGGACCGTCTGCGATCCCGTGAGCCAGCTTTGCCAATGTATTTCCTGTGCATGGGGCAATAACAAGTGCATCCAGCAGCTTCTTTGGTCCGATTGGCTCAACTTGTTCAATGGTACACAATGGTGTCTTGCCGCAGATTTCTTCAGTGCGTCTGATGTGGGATTGGGCAGAGCCGAAGCGGCTGTCTATGGTATATGCGCTGTGGGAGAAGATCGGGATCAATGTGTGCGTCTTAGATAAAGCTTCCATTGCCGGAAACATGGCGGAATAGGTGCAAAACGATCCGCAAACAGCAAAACCAATAGTCATGATCATAATTCCTTTCCGGAAGTGATACGCATTGCGGTACGGGCGATCAGCGCGCCGGAGCTTTCCGGTGCATCGTTGTTGGGAAGACCCCTTGCCCATATCACATCACTGCTGCCCAGTCCCAATGTAGAAGCGAGATCGATCTTTAATGCATCCCCCGGACTAAGCGTACTGAGCATGATCGGAACTGTGTTGAAGATTACCCGGTAGGGGATCGTGTCCAGCTCCTTGGTGTCTGCAACACGGTAGCCCATAGCGCTCAGGATCGCGCGGTCGGTCTCTTTTCTGGCCGCTACCGTTACATCTGCACCGATATTGCTCAATAACCTTGCCAGACATTTGCCGATCCGCCCCCAGCCGATAACAAGCGCAGGACAGTCCTGTAAGGTAATAGGCAGCTTCGTCATTGCCAGCTTAATGGCGCAGTGGGCGGTGATGGCGGCATTTTCTGCTAAGTACACAGGGTCCTTCAGAAGATCTGCGGTGCGGTATTCAGAAAGCTCCGGACGGTCCAGATTGCCGCCCAGAACGGTAATGTTCTTTGGCAGATCGTTTAAAAGCGATTCCAGATCACCGCCGCCCTTGATCCTGCCGTCAGGCTCAAAGCTGGGCACCGGCAACAGAAGATGGGTCGCATCCTTTGGCTGTGAGAGAATGGTTTGGTTTTCTCTCTTTAGGTAATTGATGGCATAGCTCAGTGCGGTGGTATAGCCGGCAGTATAAAATTTGCAGCAGGTCATAGCAAAACTTCCTTTCGTGCCACAATATGTTTGGAAAGGCGCAGTTGTGCTTGATTTTTTTTACGGTGATTGTATAATGGAAGTAAGAGGTGATATATGTGCAAAGATTAGGCTTTATCCATGATATGATGGATGTGAAAGTGTTGATCCTGT
>CAYLNV010000014.1:0-12188 GCA_964385085.1 uncultured Oscillospiraceae bacterium | reverse complement strand
TCATTTCTTCGGTGGAGGTATTGGGGTCAGCGTCCTTCAGGGCAGTGGCGACCTCGGATGGGGAGTAGCCCAGCTCCTGCAATGCCGCACTTGCCATGGCTGCATTGCTTCCCTGGGCCGCAGCGGCAGATACCCCGGGACCGGAGAAGTCCAGCTCCACATTGCTGCCGCCGACCTTGTCCTTCAGCTCCAAAATGATACGCTGGGCAAGCTTCTTACCGACACCCTGTGCCGCAGTCAACAGCTTTTCATCCCCGGTCATTACAGCCAGGGTGAAATTCTGAGGACCGGCAGACAAAATTGCCAGTGCAGCCTTAGGACCAACTCCGTTGACGGTGGTCAGCAGCTCATAGCAGTGCTGCTCCTCCCGGCTGCTGAAGCCGTACAGGTCAAAGGCATCCTCCCGAATGGCTTCGGTAATAAAAAGCTTTGCAGTCTGGTTCAGCTTTAACTGAGCCGCGGTATAAGCGGTAACCCGGCAGCCGTAGCCCACACCGCCGCAGTCAATAACTGCCAGACCCGGCTCTAAAACGGCCACCGCACCGGAAACGTAATATAACATAATAACCTCCTGCGGAGTGAATTTTCAATTTTCAACTTTCAATTTTCAATTTCTCATCGCTTTGGCAATGAGAGAAGTTGAAGATCTTGCGTGGCACAGGGCGATGGCAATGGCATCGGCTGCGTCATCAGGCTTTGGCAAGGCCTGCAGGCGCAGAAGCCGTTTGGTCATATCCTGGACCTGGTGCTTGGTGGCATTGCCGTAGCCCACCACAGCTTGCTTCACCTGCATGGGCTTATAGGAGGTAACCTCCAGCCCGGCTTGCCGGATGGCAAGCAAGATAACACCCCGGCTTTGGGCAACCCCTATGCCGGTGGTAACATTCTGTCCGAAAAACAGCTCCTCGATGGCCACAGCATCCGGCTGTGCCACCTTCAGAAGCGCCTGCATATCTTCGTAAATGATCTCCAGCCTGGCGGAGAAATCCATGCCGGCAGGGGTCGTGATCGCACCGCAGCGCAGAAGCGAAAGCTGGCCCAAATTTGCCTCGATCAAGCCAAAGCCGGTGATCCCATAGCCAGGGTCGATTCCCAGGATCCGCATTACAGGCCACCCCGCAAAAGGTTTACATAATACATAATCAAAAGCGCCACAAACAAAATAAGGGCGATCCATGCGCCTGCGATCTGCCATTTTGGCCGGGGCGTATAGCCCTCCTGTGGTTCGTTCTGCTCCAAAATTTCTTCATCCATAGGTTTCACCTCCTGTATATCATAGCACATTTGTTTTCCTTTTCCTACAACTTTTTTTCAAGAACAGGTTTATGTTTATCGGTCAGGCACGGTGTGGGGCGGGAGCAAGCCATAAGCCCTACGATTGATATATGAAAGCTGATCGACAAACAGAAATTTTGCAGCCAGCCATACATATTTTTCTTAACTTTGGAAAAGATACCCTCAAAAGGCGGTGGATGTATGGAGCGATTTTCCTGTAAAACCCAGATCCTGTCCGGGCCGGGTGCGGTGTCAGAGCTGAAAAATTTCGGTATCAGGCGGCTTTTGCTGGTGTCGGACAAGTATTTTTTTGAAAACGGAACGGCCCAAAGGCTGGCGGCTCTGACAGGGGCAGAAAAAACAGAAATATTTCATAAGGTCATGCCGGACCCACCGGTGGAGCTGGCGGCTGAGGGTACGGCGCTGGTAAAGACCTTGCAGCCGGATACCATCGTGGCTCTGGGCGGCGGCAGTGCCATGGACTGCGCCAAGGCTATGGCCTATTTTTCCGGGCTGTCGGTACGCCTGATCGCCATCCCCACCACCTCCGGTTCCGGGTCTGAGGTAACGGATTTTGCCATTTTGACCCATGGAGGAGTAAAACACCCTCTGGTGGACAGCCGCATCCGTCCGGATGCAGCCATTTTGGACAGCGATCTTTTGCAAGCGCTTCCACCGACCCTTGTAGCAGATGCGGGCTTTGATGTGCTGGCGCATGCGCTGGAAGCGTATGTTGCCACCGGTGCAGGCGCGATCACGGACGCGTTGGCCCGGGATGCCTTTTCCGGAGCTTACAGCGCACTGCCTGCGTCTTTTGCAGGCAACACTGCCGTCCGGCAGAAGATCCACATGGCTGCCACCATGGCAGGCCTTGCCTTTACCCAGGCGGGGCTGGGTCTGTGCCATGCCATGGCCCATGCCCTGGGCGGCACGTTCCACCTGCCCCACGGACGGCTGAACGCCATTTTGCTTCCTGCGGTCATCGACTGTAATGCCCATGCCGCCGGGGCAAAATATGCCAAGCTCGCCCGAAGCGCAGGACTGGGCGGCAGTGCGGATACCATTGCGGTGCGGAATCTGAAAAATGCCCTCATTCGCCTGCGGCGGGAAATGAAGCTGCCCCAGACCCTGCAGCAGGCCGGGGTAGACCCGCAAAGGGTCTGGCACAGTGCAAAGGAGATTGTAAAAGCAGTGCTGGCTGACCCCTGCTGTCAGACCAATCCCATGCCGGTGGAGGATTTTATGGTCCGCCGGGTGCTGGAGGAGGTAACGGGCCGTGTCTGAAACCCTTCGGTCTGTGGGACTGGATGTGGGAACGACCTCTACCCAACTGATCGTGTCCGAGCTGACTGTGCAAAACCGGGCCTCCGGCTTCGCTGTACCGGATATGGAGATCACAGAGCGGGAGATCTTATATAAGAGCCCGGTGTATTTTACACCCTTGCTGGGCGAGTCTCTTGTAGATGGACAAGGGATCCGGCAGATCGTGGAAGCAGAGTACGAAAAGGCAGGGATCGGCAGAGCTTCGGTGGATACAGGGGCAATTATCATCACAGGAGAAACCTCAAGGAAGGAAAATGCCAAAGCGGTTTTGGATGCATTAAGCAGCTTTGCCGGGGAATTTGTGGTGGCGACTGCCGGACCTGACCTGGAAAGTGTGCTGGCGGCCAAGGGGGCAGGGGCGGTGGAATACAGCCAAAAGACCGGAAAGACCGTTTTGCACATGGACATTGGCGGCGGCACCAGCAATATGGCCCTGATCGAGGACGGACAAATTACAAAAACCGGTTGTCTGAATGTGGGCGGGCGGCTGATGAAGCTGGATCAGGCGGGCAGGATAACCTACATTTCCCCGGTGCTTACAGGCCTTACGGACCTGAAAGCAGGGGATGCGGCAGACAGGGACCAGATCACAGCCATTGCCCAGACCCTTACCATGGCACTGGAAATGGCGGCAGGGCTGCGGGAGAAAACATCCTTGCTGGAGCGCTTGACCACCCGGGAGGCGGGGGAGAGCTTCTGCGTTTCCGGGCAGGCTGTGATCTCCTTTTCCGGCGGTGTGGCAGACTGCATTTTGCAGGACCATCCCCTGCTGGCCTTTGGAGATATAGGACCGGCCCTGGGAAAGGCCATTGGGGAGAGCCGCCTGTGCGCGGGGGAATATATGCTGGGGCGGGAGACGATCCGGGCCACCGTTATTGGAGCAGGCTGCCACACCGCTCAGCTTTCCGGAAGCACCGTGTTTTACCGGGATGTAGCATTACCGGTGAAGGATCTGCCGGTGGCAGTGTTTACGATGGAGGAGCAGGAACGGGAGGATCTCAGCGAGCTGATCGCCAGGCGGCTTTGCCGATTTGATGCACATACTGTGGTGCTGGCACTGCCGGGATACTGCGCCCCAAGCTATGGGAAGGTAACAGCCCTGGCAGAAAAGATCGTCCGGGGCATTGACAGCCGTCCGGTGTATGTGTGTCTTCAGGAGGATATGGCCAAGGCGCTGGGGCAGTGCCTGGTTTTGCGTTTGCCCACCGGAACACCCTGCCTGTGCATCGACCGGGTGCGGCTGCAGGAGGGCAGCTTTTTGGATGTGGGCGCACCGGTAGGCCCGGCCTTGCCGGTGGTGATCAAAACATTGGTGCTGTCCCGGGAAAAGTAAATTCTTTTCGTAGGTCATCCTGATAAATAATGGGATCGTTCCCAAAGGGGATACCATAATTTTCAATTGGCTCTGGAGGATGGAGAGGTAATTTATGAAGCTGAAAACAACATTGTTGGGAAAAACATATGTATTTAAGGATATTAAGGAAGTGCTGGCGAAGGCCAACGAGGAAAAGACCGGCGATAAGCTGGCAGGTCTGGCGGCAGAAACTGCCCAGGAGCGGGTGGCGGCAAAGGTGGTGCTGTCTGCCCTGACCCTGGCAGATCTGCGGGAGAACCCGGCTGTTCCCTATGAAGCGGACGAGGTAACCAGGATCATTCAGGACGATGTGAACGAAAAGACCTACGGGAAGATCCGCAACTGGACCGTAGCAGAGCTGCGGGAGTGGATATTGTCCGAGACCACCACCGGCAGCGACATTCGGAGGATCAGCCGGGGTCTGACTGCAGAAATGGTGGCGGCGGTAGCCAAGCTTATGAGCAATCTGGACCTTGTGTACGCGGCCAGCAAGATAACCGTTACTGCCCACTGCAATACAACCATCGGTTTGCCGGGCACGCTGAGCTGCCGTTTACAGCCTAACCATACCACCGACGACCCGGACGGCATTACCGCCTCCACCCTGGAGGGACTGAGCTTTGGCGCAGGCGATGCGGTCATCGGTCTGAATCCGGTAACGGACAGTCCGGAGCAGGTGGGAAAGGTCCTGCGGCGGTTTCAGCAGATCAAGGAGCATTGGCAGATCCCTACCCAGATCTGTGTGCTGGCGCATGTAACAGCCCAGATGAAGGCAGTGAGAAACGGCGCGCCCTGCGATCTGATCTTCCAGTCCATTGCCGGCAGTCAGAAGGGCAACGAGGCCTTTGGCTTCTGCGCAGATACCCTGCAGGAGGCAAGGGATCTGTTGCTGCGGGAGGGCACAGCAGAAGGACCAAATGTGATGTACTTTGAGACCGGACAGGGGTCGGAGCTGTCGTCGAATGCCCACTATGACACGGATCAGGTTACCATGGAGGCCCGGTGCTACGGCTTTGCCAAGCGGTTTTCTCCCTTCCTGGTGAATACGGTGGTTGGCTTTATCGGGCCGGAATATCTCTACGATGCCCGGCAGGTAACGAGAGCCGGTCTGGAGGACCATTTCATGGGCAAGCTGACCGGCATTTCTATGGGCTGCGACTGCTGCTATACCAACCATATGAAGGCAGACCAGAATGACATTGAAAACCTGGCGGCTCTGCTGACCCTGGCAGGGTGCAACTACTTTATGGGAATTCCCCATGGCGATGATATTATGCTTAATTACCAGACCACCGGCTTCCGGGAAACGGCGGCGCTCCGTGAGCTGACCGGTAAGACTGCGATCCCGGAATTTCAGCAGTGGCTGGAGAAAATGGGCTTTGTGGAGAACGGCAAGCTGACAAGGAAGGCCGGCGACGGCTCCAGCTTGTTATTTTAAGCGAGTTTGCATTTGCAGGGCGGGGGCTTGCCCCTGCTGCTAAAAGCGCAATGATCGACGGCGGGAGCAAGCCCCGCCCTACCATATATCGGTTAGTCTAAGGAGAAACGATATGAATAAACAGGAACTATCTGCAATGGTGGCAGATATTTTAAAATCCATGGGTCAGGAGCCTGCGGTGAAGGGCAGCGACTACCGCCCGGCAGACCCCGGTCCGCAACCGGCAGACACCCATTATCAGGATGGGGATTTTGTGGAGGATGTATCAGAGCTGGATCTGCGCAAGCTGTATCTGGTGGACACACCCGGGGACGCAGAGGCCTTTCGGAAGCTGAAAGCCCGGACCCCTGCCCGGCTGGGATCGGGCAGAGCCGGTCCGC
Source organism: uncultured Oscillospiraceae bacterium (assembly GCA_964385085.1). GTDB lineage: Bacteria > Bacillota > Clostridia > Oscillospirales > Oscillospiraceae > Faecousia. The sequence goes on along the minus strand of CAYLNV010000014.1, from coordinate 6,418 downwards.
GGTATAAGACCTTGACCATGCTCCGCTTCCGGGCAGACCATGCGGCAGCCCAGGATGCGGTGTTTTCCCAAGTACCGGAGGATTTCCCGGAGAAAAACGGCCTTGTGAGCCTGCAGACCCGCTGCCGCCATAAGGATGAATATTTGACCCGACCGGATCTGGGCCGCATCTTCGACGAAGAGAATCAGCAAAAGCTCCGCGCGGCCATTTCCCAAAAGCCCAGGGTTTTGCTGGTGATAGGCGACGGCTTGTCTTCGGCGGCCATTATGGCCAATGCCATGGAATGTATGGCTGCCATTCGGGACGGCCTGAAGGCCCGGGGCATTGAGACGGACAAAGCGGTATTCGTGCGCTATTGCCGGGTGGGCGCAGGAGATGCCATCGGGGATGTAACCGGCTGTGAAGTGGTGTGTATGCTGGTGGGAGAACGGCCGGGGCTGGTAACGGACAAGAGCATGTCTGTCTATATCACCTACGAGCCCCGGATCGGTGTGTCTGAATCCAGCCGAACGGTGGTATCCAACATCCATGCCCAGGGAACACCTGCGGTGGAGGCAGGTGCCCATGTGGCAGAGCTCATCGATCTGATCTTAAAACGCAGGGTGTCCGGTGTGGGCCTGCATTTGGAGGAGAAGGTATGATCCCGGTAAAGGTTTTGGGGGTGCAGTATTTGACCAGTGCGCCCCAGGCGCTCCGCAAGGGGCTGGGCGCACCGGAGGGTTACCCCTGTCTGGGCTTGCTGACCACCGATTCTGACGATGCCACCTATATTGCCCTGGATGAGGCCACAAAGAGTGCAGATGTGGTGGTCTGTTACAGCCGCAGCTTTTATGCCGGTGCGGCCAATGCCACCACCCCAAACGCAGGAGAGGTGATCGGGGTGCTGGCAGGCAAGACACCCGGGGCAGTCCGCAGCGGCATGGAGGCGGCATTGGGCGCGCTTGATCATATTGGCTTTGATGTGGCAAACGATGTGCCCTACCTTGCCTATACCGTCAGCCGCACCGGCACATATCTTGCAAAGGAAGCGGGGGTAAAGGAAGGGACGGCCATCGCCTATCTCATCGCCCCGCCTCTGGAGAGTATGTACGCTATGGATGCGGCAATGAAGGCGGCAGATGTAAAGTTATGTAAACTATACACCCCGCCCAGCGAGACCAATTTCGGCGGCGGTCTGCTCAGCGGGACCCAATCGGCCTGCCAGGCAGCCTGTGCTGCCTTTGCCCGGGCAGTGGCAGAAGTGGCAGTAAAGCCAAGAGAATAAAAGACCAAAAACCAAATTTCTATTTGACAGTCAGCAATCAACCGCCCACCCAAAGCCTTCTCCTCAAGGAGAAGCCTTGGCGGTGCATGCAAAAGACCGTCAAACTGAAATTTGTTTGTCTAAGGAGTGATTATTTGGAACTGGATAAAGATTTACAGGCCCGGCAGGAGGCACGGGTATTTGCAAGGCAGGCAGAGTGCGCGCAGCGAAAGCTGGCCCGTATGAGTCAAAGCCAGTTGGACCAAATTGTAGAAGCCATTGGCGATGCCTTCAGCAGGGCGGCGGTAGAGCTGGCAGATATGGCGGTCCGGGAGACCGGCTTTGGCAATATCGAGGATAAGACCATTAAAAATGAATTTGCTTCCAAAACCGTGGCCGAAGCCATCCGGGGTATGAAAACGGTAGGTGTATTAAAAGAAGTTCCGGAGGAAAAGCTATGGGAGATCGGTGTGCCTGTGGGGGTGATCGCTGCCATCGTTCCCAGCACCAATCCCACCTCCACCATTTGCTACAAGGCGATGATCGCCCTGAAGGCAGGCAACAGCATCGTGTTTTCGCCCCATCCAAAAGCGATCCTGTGCAGTCTCCGGGCAACACAGATCGTTGCCCGGGCGGCAGAGTCAGCCGGTGCGCCTCCGGGAAGCGTGAGCTGCCTGGGATCGGCTGCTATGGCCGGCTGTCAGGAGCTGATGGGAGCGAAGGAGGTGCGGCTGATCCTGGCCACCGGCGGTCCGGCTATGGTCAAGGCCGCCTACTCCTCCGGAAAACCGGCTATCAGTGTGGGTGCGGGCAATGGTCCGTCTTATATCCACCGTACAGCAGATGTGAAAAAGGCGCTGGAGGATATTCTGCGCTCCAAAACCTTTGACAACGGTACGGTCTGCGCTTCGGAGCAAAGCATTATCGTAGAGCGAAGCATGGAGAAGACCGTGCGGGAGACTGCCACTGCCATGGGCTATTATTTTATGGATCTCCGGCAGGCGCAGCAGCTTGCAAAGCTGCTGTTCCGACCCTCGGGAGCGCTGAACCCGGACATTGTGGGAAGAAAAGCGGTGTATCTTGCGGAGAAGGCAGGCTTCTCAGTTCCCAAGGACACCAGGATCCTGGTTGCCCGGGAGGAGGAAGCAGGACCGACCCGGCCCTACTCCATGGAAAAGCTCTGTCCGGTGCTGGCATTTTATGTGATGGACAGTGAGGACGCTGTCTTGGAGAAGGTCCAGGAGGTGCTGGCCCATGAGGGAAGCGGCCATACCTTTTCCATGCACGCAGAGGATCTGGCGGCAGTGCGGAAATTTGCATTGCAGATCCCGGTGTCCCGGTTCTTGGTGAATACACCCTCTGCGCTGGGCGGGATCGGTGGGGAGACCGGTCTGTTCCCGGCACTGACCCTTGGCTGCGGTGCAGTGGGCGGCAGCAGCTCTTCCAATAATATTTCGCCTATGGACCTGATCAACATTCGCCGGGTGGCATGGGGGCAGGGTACGACCCTCTCTCAGCCCAAATGCGGGTGCGATGAGGGGCTTGTGGATATGCTGACACAAAAAATTCTGGAAAGACTGCGTTGAATTTCTGCTTATCGGGTAGCTCGATAGAATATTTAAACATGATGAAAGGACGTTAAATTATGGACACAAATTCTTTGGGTATGATCGAGACAAAAGGTCTGGTAGGGGCCATCGAGGCGGCAGACGCTATGGTGAAGTCTGCCAATGTGCAGCTAGTAGGGAAGGAGCAGGTGGGCGGTGGTCTGGTAACCGTCATGGTCCGGGGTGATGTGGGCGCTGTGAAGGCGGCCACCGATGCCGGTGCAGCCGCGGCCGAAAAGGTTGGAGAGCTGGTATCTGTCCATGTGATCGCCCGCCCCCACACGGAGGTGGATGCCATTTTGCCCCATGGTCGTCTGAGCCAGCAGCCTATGGATAAAACGAAATAATGCTCTATACCGCAGAAGCAGTTCGGGAGAATCTGCGCAACCGGGATGGCAGGCGGGTCTTTTATTTGGGCAAGGGAGATCAGCTTACCTCTGAGGCGAAAGATTTCTTAAGCAGTGAGCGGATCGCCATTCTGCCGGCAGAGCAGGCCCGCCCGGAAACCTATCGGCTGATACCCTTCGGGTATGCTGAGGAAAAACCGGAGCATTGGACCCATTTAAATGGAGAGGTGCTTGTGCCAAAGACTCATCCCCGGATCCGGTTTCGGGGCGCAATGGACACCTTGGAAGCGGAGCTTCTTTTGTGCCAGCTTTCGGTGGACGGGAAAGCCCGTCAGGAGCTTTCTGAGGTGCTGGCACTGGCACGAAAGATCGTTGGCTGGGAGGTGCTGGAGCAGCCTGTTCCCGAAGAGAAGCTTTGCGGACTGACATGGCAGGAGCTGCGGGCACGCTCCCACCGGCCTCAGGATCATTACGGTCAGCCCCATTTTATGCCAAGTGCAGCGGACGGTCCGGCTATTTTGCAGATCAACAAGGCCCGTTGCGCTGCCCGGGCCGCGGAACTGGCAGCGGCAGAGACATTCACGGACCGGTACGGTAATTTAGAAAGGCAGGACCTGCTCCGCGCCTTAAACCGCATGAGCAGTATGCTGTATCTTATTATGATACAGCTAAAAGCAAAGGAGTGATGTTATGGATCTGGATGCGTTGACGGACGCTGTGGCAAAGCGGCTGTTTGTTCCCATTGAGGCATCCGGGCGCCATGTCCATGTAACGGTGGAACAGGCAATGACCTTGTTTGGCCACAAGCTGACACCCAAGCGGGAGCTGTCCCAGCCGGGGCAGTTTTTGGCCGGAGAACGGGTAACGGTGGTAGGCCCGAAGGGAGAATTCCGGGATGTGGCGGTCCTTGGACCGGAGCGGCCGGAGGGTCAGGTGGAGATATCCCTGACGGACGGCAGACATTTGGGTGTTACACCCCCTGTCCGGCTGTCCGGTTCGCTGATCAAGACCCCCGGTATCCGGCTCACCGGCCCGGAAGGAAGTGTGGAGCTGGAGCGGGGTGTGATCGTTGCCCAGCGGCATATCCACATGAGCCCGGCGGATGCGGAAATGATGGGTGTGAAGGATAAGCAGATGGTCCGGGTGCAGACCTTTACGGACCGGCCTGTAACCCTGCATGCGGTGATGGTCCGGGTCCATCCGGACTTTCAGACCAGCGTTCATCTGGATTATGACGAGGCAAATGCCTGCGGCTTCTGTCCAGGGGATCTTGGGAGGATCCTCACATGAGCCGGGCGCTGCTCATCGGCACAGAGCCGGACCGGCCCCTGGGCTATACCTATGTGAAGGAAGCACCCTATGAGGCGGTGGTCATCGGGTCGTTGTCCTTGGGACAGGCCCTGCGTTTTGCCGAAGAGTCTGTGCTTACGGCGCTTGCGGAGGGGAAGACTGTGGTGCTGTATACCCCCGGTCTTCCGGAAGTGCCCCGGAATCGGGCGCTGGCCGCCTCCCTGGCCTCCAGCCGTCGGGAGATGAAAAGCTGGGGGATCTTATTCACAGACGGCGGGCAGAAGCGGCTGATCACCGCCCAGGAAGCCAGGGCCATGCGGGCTTCCGGGGTCAGCGCCGGTCCGGGGGCAGTGCTAACGCCGTTAGCAAAGGAAATACTGGAGGGTACGCAATGAAGATAGGAACGGTATCGGGATCAGTCTGGTCCAGCCGAAAGGTGTCCTGCCTGATGGGGCAGACCTTTTTGGTGGTGGATACACCGGAAGGTGAAGTGGTGGCGGCAGATCAGGTGGGTGCAGGTACAGGCGACCGGGTCTTGCTGGTTACCGGGACGGTGGCATCCCGGTTCTGCATGGAAGCACCGGTGGACGCAGCCGTAGTGGCTATTTTAGATAACAATGGTGTAAAAAAACAATAAATCTCTATTCAGGCAACAGGAGGTGCTTCGCGTGTCTGCGCAGGAATTTCTCATTATGCTGATGGCCTTGTTTGCGGCGATCGGTGCGGTGGACCGGATCGTGGGCAATAAGCTGGGGCTGGGGCAGGAATTTGAAAACGGTATTCTGGCCATGGGCTCTCTGGCACTGGCCATGGTGGGGATCATCTCTCTTGCACCGGTGCTGGCAAATCTTTTGCGGCCTGTGGTCGTGCCGGTGTATAAATTTCTGGGCGCAGACCCGGCTATGTTTGCAGGAACGATATTGGCCTGCGATATGGGCGGCGGTGCGCTGGCCCAGGAAATGACCGAAGATCCCCAGGCGGCCCTGCTGGGCGGTGTGCTTTGCGGCAGTATGCTGGGCGCGACCATCGTGTTCACCATTCCGGTGGCCCTGGGCATCCTATCGGAGGAGGACCGGCCGGCACTGGCAAAAGGGATCCTGGCAGGGATCGTTACCATCCCTGTGGGAATCCTGGCAGGCGGCCTTGTGGCGGGCTTCTCCTTTGGGATGGTCCTGCGGAATCTGCTTCCCATCGTCATCATCGCGGCATTGATCGCACTGGGGCTTTGGAAGGCGGAAAAAGCCATGATCAAGGGCTTCGGGATCTTCGGAAAGGCAGTGGTGGCGGTGATCACTGTGGGCTTGGCGGCTGCCATCGTAGAAAGCCTGACAGGGATAGTCGTGATCCCCGGCATGGCACCGATCACAGAGGGCTTTGAAACGGTTGGCGCGATCGCTATCGTGCTGGCGGGAGCGTTTCCCCTGGTATTTGTGGTAACACGGCTTCTGCGGAAGCCACTTTTAAAGCTGGGGAAGCTGCTGGGGATCAACGATGTTGCCGCCGGCGGCCTGATCGCAAGCCTTGCAAATTCCATTGCCACCTTCTCTCTGGTGAAGGATATGGACAGCCGGGGCAAAATCGTCAATATCGCCTTTGCGGTGTCCGCGGCTTTCGTATTTGGCGACCATCTGGGCTTTACCGCAGGCTTTGCGCCCCAAATGCTGCCGGCGGTGATCGTAGGCAAGCTGGCAGGGGGCATCAGCGCAGTGGCTGTTGCATTGTGGCTTACAAAAAAGTAGGGCGGGGATACTCCACCGACAAATTTCTGTTTATCGGGCATCTCAAATATTATTTCTGCACAATCTATCGAAGGGATTCCTAAGGGGGAAGCGGAGGAAAGGCTAGTTTAGCGATAACCCGATCCGCTTCCCCCTTAGGCCGTCTGGGGAGTCCGAGGACCATACGGGAGGTCCTCGGCGACTCTTTGCATA
>CAYLNV010000013.1:0-12828 GCA_964385085.1 uncultured Oscillospiraceae bacterium | reverse complement strand
ACAGAGATTTGATAAAATGAGGGAGGTAGCTCAATTTTTGAGCTACCTCCCAAACTTTTTCATTCACCTTGGAAAAATATGCGTTTTTTACAGCCCCTTGTTATTTGGTAATTAAGATAAGAATTGCTAAAAGCATTTGGATATATCTCATTGAGAGATAAGCTGTGATTTGGCAGCGCCTAAAGCGGCAGCGATCACTGCATCCATATCATAATATTTATATTCACCCAAACGGCCGCCAAACAACACCAGTTCTTCCTCTTGGGCAAGCTTCCGGTACTGCTGATATAAATTGCTGTTCTTTTCGTCGTTTACTGGATAATAGGGTTCATCACCGGGCTTCCACTCAGAACTATATTCCCGGCTGATGACGGTTTTTGGCTGCGTACCAAATTCAAACCATTTGTGTTCGATAATTCGTGTCCAAGGTGTCTCTCGGTCTGTGTAGTTGACAGCGGCATTTCCCTGGAAATTGGGAATGTCCAGCACTTCAGTCTCAAACCGTACAGATCGATATTCCAGATGCCCAAGCTTAAAATCAAAGTAGGCATCAATAGGTCCGGTGTAAACAACTTTATGTGCCAATTTGTCCAGTTCAGACTTGTTTTGCAGATAATCAACACCCAGACGGACTTCAATGCCCGCAAGCATATTTTCTACCATTTTTGTGTAACCGCCCATGGGGATACCCTGGTAGAGTGCGTTGAAATAATTATTGTCAAAGGTTAGCCGAACAGGCAGCCGCTTGATAATAAAAGCAGGAAGATCCTTGCAGTCTCTGCCCCACTGCTTTTCCGTATAGCCCTTGACCAGCTTTTCGTAAATATCAGTTCCTACCAGAGAGATAGCCTGCTCCTCCAGGTTCTGAGGCTCTTGGATACCTGCAGCTTTTTTTTGTTGTTCAATCTTATCGGCTGCTTCCTGAGGCGTGATCACACCCCACATTTGATTGAATGTAAACATGTTAAAGGGCAGGGAATATAGTTCACCCTTGTAGTTGGCGACCGGCGAGTTTGTAAAACGGTTAAATTCAGCAAATTGGTTAACATAATCCCATACTTCCTTGTTGCTGGTATGAAAGATATGGGCACCGTATTTATGAACATTGATGTCTTCAATTTTTTCTGTAAACACATTGCCGGCAATGTGATCGCGCTTGTCAATGACCAGGACTTTTTTGCCAGCTTTTGCTGCCTGCTGGGCAAATACAGCACCATAGAGACCGGCGCCAACGATTAGGTAGTCATACATATTTATATTCTCCTCAAATTGGTTTATTGATCCAGATAACAGGTGTAAGGCTTGTCAGTATCAAACAATACACCCCCATGTAAGCTGCCGCCCTTCTGGAAAATGTGCCATGCACCAAAGCGCGTTGTCAGTGTGTGCTCATATTCCTTGCCCGCAGGGATCTGGACAAATTCAAACGGAAGCATAACGATCTCTTCAAAGTCTGCACGGTGCTGGAAATGCTGGCGGTTATCAAATTGAAAAGATAGTGTAGATACCATTTCTGTTTCGAGATGATTATATTTTGCACAAGCCAATTCGAATTTTTTGTATGCTTTCTGCTCCAATCGCAAGGCGCGTATGATCGCATTAGCAAACGGATACAGCAATGCCTTCAATTTTCCTTTCACACCGGGTGTCTGGCCTGGTATATACCGATATGACCAGCGACTGAGGCGAAATGCCCGATTACGGTATTTGTTGGCTTCTGCAGACTGTTGTGCGAAAAGAGCATCGTCATCAACAACGGAATCCAGAGGGAAAATATCGATGAAAATGCCTTGGTTGATCCCAGGTGCGTCATTGTTCAAAATTGCAGTTGTCCGACTATCACGCAATTGCGCATGTCCCCGAAGGCTGCCCGGATCATTATATTCGGTCTGGAAAAAATAAGGATCTTTAAATTCCTGAGATGCAACTTGACAAAGCTTGTCATAATCTTTGCGGTATAGCATCAGATCAATGTCGTCATCCCAAGGTATATAGCCTTGATGGCGGACTGCACCCAGCAGTGTGCCGGCACAGGCAAATATCTTAATATCATGGTTTTTGCATACACGCAGAAGTTCAGTCAGAAGGTTCAACTGTACCGCCCATACCTGCTTCATTTGAGAAGTTATGACATGGTCGTTTCGCACTTCTTCATTTAAAAAATCTGCAGGCAATGCCAACGTTAAATCTACCAAGGGAATTCCTCCTATAAGTGTAACTTACGAATGTTTGATCAGTTTGTGTAAGGCCTTTTTGAAAATGGGCAGGATCATGGAATCCTGTAACAGACATAATGCTGCAACATAAGTGATAACACCAACAGGAATTTCAACAACAGTGGCAATCAGATCGTTTTTAATGAAATGATTGAGAGGGAAAATGACCAGCAGCATAATGCCTCCGGAAATGAGCCGTTTCCAACAGTTGCGCCAAATCTGCCTTAGGGTAACCAAGCCGTTGCAGTTTGCAATATATAATATCGTGATGACCAATTCTGCAATAACAGATGCTATTGCAGCACCGCTGCTTTCAAAGTGGGGGATCAGGATACAGTTGAGAATGAGATTGATAATGGAGCCTGCAATAAGAAATTTTGCGCTTAAAGCCCGTAGGCCTGCAGGGGTATAGTAAAGAGAACCCAGGCAATTACTAATGCCGATGATTAGAATAATTGGGCTAAAGATCAGCAGAAGTCCGATGACTGCATCATAGCCTTCGCCAAAGAAGCAGGGAACAAACCGTGCTGCCACACCAATCAGGCCAAAGGCTATGCCGATGCCCATAAAGCAGATATAGCTCAGGTTTTGATCAATCCCTTTTTTGATCTCATCTTTTTTGTCCTTTGTGAACAGATAGGACATTCGTACAGAAAGTACGCTGTTTGTGGCTACAAATGCGATGGTCTTTGCCATATTGATGATCTTGGTTGCCTGCTCGTAATATCCATTTTGAGCGTTATCCTGCGTGATCATGCCGATAAGGGTTTTATCCAGGATCGTATAGACCGAGGTGGCAATGGTGGGGACGAAATAGATCAGTGTTTCCTTCAAATGGGGGAAAATTTTAAGGTCGTGCCAATTGATCTTCTGAATATATTTGGGAAGATATACCCACATGGACAAATTGGACAGAAGACCTGAAACACACATAATAGCTACATACAGGGTCAGGTCTTGGGGCTCTTTCACAAACAGGAATATACACACGATTCCCAGTATTTTAAAAAGAGAGTTCTGAACAACGATATGTTGAAATTGTTCAATTCCGGAATAGAACCAGGAAATATCAAACAACACAGCCAGCAGATTTATACTCATGATCAGGAAGTATAAGCTATATTGACCGCCCAGTACAATAACAATCCCCCATATGAGCAGACATATCAGGGTGGTAAAAACAGTCAGAAGCTCAATTTCCCAAAACAGCTTGCTGGTTTGCAAGATGTTGTCTCGATTTCGGGCGATTTCACGGCCACCATAGCTGGCCGTACCCAAGGCAGCAAACAGCAGAAAATAAGACAGGATAGACTGCGTGTAGCTGTAAATACCTACACCGTCCGGTCCGAGAACTCTGGACACATAGGGGGCGGTGATAAAGGGGGTAATAATGAGTAGGAGCTGGTAGGCTGTATTCAGTGCAATATTTTTTTTGATGCTTGCCATCTTAAACACGCCTTTAACACAGATTTTCACTTTTCTTTCCCAGGATAGGATAGAGCAGATACCCGGTTTTTCGCAGAAGCTTTACGCGAGGGCCAATATAGGGCAGACTGGCATTGTAAAAGTCATTGAAGTTCCGGCGAATATACCGGTCAAATTCTGCAAGCTCTTGCTTTTTGTTTTTCATCAGGATAAACAGCATGATTTGCAGGCGGTACATGCCGCTGATTCTGGCGATAAGCTGCTGACGGAGAATGGGGTCGGCAGCATCCAATTCTGATTGATGGCCCAAAAGCTCTTTAATAACGCGTATGTGATCCGGATAATGCTTTTTCCAGCCATCCAGGCTGACACTCTGACCTTCCCTGCCAATGCGGTAGTAGTAGATGTGCTTATCAAATACATACACAGTTTTTGTATGGAGCAAGGGATAGGTTACATATTCCATATCCGTATAGAAGCAATGCTCCAGTATCCTGACATTATGTTCACGCATAAATTCAGTTCGGAAGGCCAAAGCATGCATGTGTAAAAACCAATTCTGTCCTGCAATTTGAGCGACATCCTGTATGCCGGTGTTCAGAATATCAGGTTTGCGAAGAATCTGAGAAGCATCCGCTTCATAATACTCCATGAAAGGGGTATAAACGCAGTCGGCATTTACATCTTCCAGCGCATGAACGAGCGCTTCGAGATTTTCGGTGTCGTACCAATCATCTGCATCCAACTGCTTGAAGTACTTGCCGGCAGCAAGCTCAAGGCTTTTGTTGATGGTAGATCCATAGCCACCGTTTTCCTTGCATACCAGGCGAAACACCCCGGGGTACTTTTCCTCATAGCGCTGACCAATGCTGGCAGTATTATCTTTACTTCCGTCATTTTCAATCAGCACCTCAATTTTATCCATGCTGGGGATCAGCAGGGAATCAAGGCATTTTTCTAAATAAGGTTCCGCGTTATAGGCTGCGATAGAGATCGTAAGCAGTTTTTTCATAATGTGTTATACTCCATTTTCATAAATCATTTTCTTTGCCGGAGCTTCATGCACAAAATAAACAATTGGGGATGTATGCACAAAAGCAGTCTTTTCAGCCGGGAATTGCGCAGCAGCTTACTTTTAGCTGCTTTATCCATAGGCTGCCTTACAGTTCGGATCAGCGCTTTTCGCTCCTGCTTCCATTCAGGCGCGCTGCGGCTGTTAAAGATCAGATCCATGCACACGCAGATATGGGCAGCCTGGGCATAGGGCAGTGCCTGCGGATAGTTGTTTTCAAAGAATATCTGCCGTTCTTCGCTTGCCCGCAGTACATCCATGTGCCGCAGAGAAAAATCGCCGCGCAGGATGCTGTCCGGGGACATATAGTAATGATACATAGGCTTCGCTGTATAGCAGATATGATGTGCCTTGGCGATGCAGTAAGGCTGCACCTGCGCGTCCTCATACAAAATACCGGTACGCATACGCAGATCACGGAAGATCTCCGCCCGGTACAGCTTGTCGCACACAGAATTGGTAATGCGGAAATTGTAAGTCAGTTCGCAAAGGGCATCCAGCGTGCACAGCGACAAGGTTTGATCGGTATTGGGATTAAAGCAGGAAAGGACCTGCGTATCGTCGGTGGTGGCAATGCCACAGCAGGAGATCTGGGCATTTTGCTCCAGCATATGGTCATAAAGGGTCTGATACATATCCGGTTCGACCCAGTCATCAGAATCCACAAAGCCCACATAATCGCCGGACATAGTGTCCAGCCCTGCGTTCCGGGCAGAGGACAGCCCGCCGTTTTCCTTATGGATCACCCGAATTCGGGGATCTTCAGCAGCCAGAGCATCACAAAGCGCACCGCTGCCGTCGGGAGAACCGTCGTCCACTAAAATGATCTCTATATTTTGATAGGTTTGGTTTTGCAGACTGGCCACACAGCGCCGCAAATAGGCCTCTGTTTTGTAAACCGGCACAATAACCGAGATAAGCGGTTGACTCATAAGTTGTTTTCTCCTTGGTTCTGGTAGGAGCGGCAATAGAGCATAAAGCCCAGAAGCTGCACCCACAGGAACTGGTTATCGTAGATAAGACCGCTGACCAGCAGCACCACAATAAAGGCAGTCAGCCCGGACTGCTTTGTACGGCATGTCCGCCAGGCGGTCTTGAACAAGAAGGCATATTGCAGCAGGGCGCCAATAATGCCGCGGCTGAGGGCGGAGTTCACAAAATCGCTTTCCACAGTCCAGATGCTGTCGGCATACTGACCGAAGAAGAAGGAAAAACGGTAGCCGGAGGTATTCAGACCGCTGCCGAACAGCACCTCACGGAGAGGGATGTTTTGTAGAATATAGGGGAGATTTTTGTAATAATTAAAATGCACTGCACTGCTTTCGTTGCCTGCGGTAGGATTCTGGATCTGATAAAGCCGCAGCAGCAGATACTGTACCATTTCCCACAGCTTGGGGAACAGAATGGGGGATATCAGCACAACACCGAAAACACCCAGCATAATGTAGGCGGCGACCTTGTGGCGGACAGCACATTTCCGGTTCACCAGTGTGCGCTTGATAAACATCAGAGCATCCAGACCCACGGCAAGGCCGATGGCCACAATGGCAGTGGCATTTTTTGTCAGATAAACGATCACGAAGCACAGCAGCTTCATGAAAATGTTGCGATAACGGAAATAGACATAGATCAGCACCGGGATCAGGTTTGCCGCATGCCAGTGCAGTCCGGTGCAGGCCAGGATACCATTGCGGTATTGGCTGGTCTGGCTGACCATATGCAGGAGCCCACCAAAGAGCTTGGCATTGATATCCATGCCCAGACCGTAATAGGCAGCCATCTGCAAAATGCACCAAATAAGCTGGATCTTGCAGGACCAGTCAAATCCCCGGAAAAAGCTGGCAGTGGATGCATCTGACTGTTCCCGGCGCATATAAGCGCAGATAACAAAGATCAGACCCCACTGAACGGTATTCATCAGGGATGCTTTTTTATAAGCAGCCGGAATGTCTGAGATCATGGAAACCACAAAGGTAATGCCGATACAAAGAAGGGTCGTAAGCAGCAGCCAGTCCTTGCGGAAGGAAAAACCCTGTGTCAGCAGCAGATATCCAGCGGTCAGCACGGTCAGCCATGTGGACAGGGCAAAGCCGCCTAATTGCAGGATCTGAAGGGTGGAGAAAAGACCTAACAGAAACAGAAGTATTTCCTTCGGCCGGCTGACGCGAATACCGATCTCCGAGAATTTTTGCATAACGGGGAAATACCTCCTTCCCAAAAGGAACTTACCGGTTCAGAAGAGCCGGAAGAAAATCTTGCTCCGAATAGACAGGACCGTGCGGTCCAGAAGAGGACCTTGGGTGTCCGGATGGCGAAGCAGCTTTGCGGTTGCCTTGCGGCTTTTCTTAAAATCCCGCAAAAGCAGGATATCTTCTTTATATTTTTCGTGGATCTTGTCCTCTGCAACAGCCAGAAATTGCTCAGCCAAGAGGGAAAGATCATAGCTTTCCTTCTGCCGCAGCAATTTCAGCTTCTCAGGGATCCACTTGTGCAGCACGATCTTCTTGTGGCCATGACCCACCACATTGCTCTGGTGGATCCGGTGGGTGATCCGGGGCACTTCATCATAGATCACGCTGCCGCAGGCAGCAGCCAGCGAAAGGGCCATGCTGTCATGCATCATCACATTGCGGATCTGCATTTTCTGCAAAAGCACCATCAGTGCCCGGTTAAAGCCCATAACACAGCCGGGGATCTTGTTATAAAACAGGATCTGCAGCGGGGTGAACACAGGGGGTTCAGTCAGTGCCTTTTCTTCATAGATGGTCAGATCCATATGAGAGTGTCGGAAGTTGCTGCAATAAACGGCAGGATCGGTGTGGGACTCCATCGCCTTTGCAGCGATTTCGATTTTATCGGTATCCCATACATCGTCCTGATCGGCAAAGAAATAAAAGTCTGCCTCCGGCGCTTGCCGGATCAGTTCCAAAAAACTGCGCTGGGGACCTACATTGGGGGCTTTTAAAAACACCACACTGCGGTTTTCTGTGGCATCATAGCTCCGGGCGATCGTCTCAGTGCCATCGGCAGAGCCGTCATCCCGGATAAACACAGTGATGTGGCCTTGGTATGTTTGGTCGATAATACAGTCGATCTGCTCTTTCAGATACTGCTGTCCATTATAGGTCGACATCAGTACGACCACATGCTGTTCCATAGCGTTCTCCTTTATGAAAGCACCTCAGCACAGATAGGCAAAGGTTTTCAGGAATAAAATGTCTGCATATTTTATCGCGGTTCCCACAGAACCCAGATTTCGATAGCCATTTGCCTTCAGGTAAGCACACATACGCTCCCGTTTGGCAATGTCCTGCTCCGGTATCAGCTTTTTCTCGCGCATTAGCTGACACATTTCCAGGTCGGAATGGCACATCTTTTCCAAAGAGTTGGACAGATTGCTTCCAACCTGCTTGTGAGTATATAGGAACGCGGGGTTCTTCACGAAACGAACACCCTGCTCCAGCATCAGCAGCCACAGAAACAGATCGTCAGAGCCATTGACTGCCATAGGATTGTCCAGCCATGCCTGAGGAATGGCACTTTTGCGGATCAGACACTGACCCGGAGAGACGATCTGATTGGCTGCTTTCAGATAAAACAGCTTGTGGTTCACAAGGCTCATTTTCAGCTTGTTGCGATAAATGGGCTTGTTTCCGGTGTCAAATTCCTTGATGCCATTGGAAATAACAGCATCGCCATCCTTCAGCGCTTCATACTGGGACAGCAGGAAATCGTCTGCAAGGATGTCATCCTGATCCAAAATGGTGATCAGCTCGCCCGTTGCCGCAGAGATACCCCGGGCACGGCTTTTGTGGATACCGTAGTTTTCGGGATTTACAAGGGTGCGGCAGGTGAAGTGCAGTCCTTCGGCTTCCGGCAGTGCCAGAGGCTCCCAGGGGCTGTCGTTCACAAGCAGATATTCCACCTGCATTTGCGGGTACACTTTTTGCAAGGCAAGCGTGTTTGCCTCAATGGTGGCAAACAGACTTTCCAGATATTCGTTTCCGTTGTAGGTAGTGGTTATAACAGAAAACATGTCGTTTCCTCGCTTCTTTGTGATCCGAAAGACCGGACTGACTCAGAACAGCTCCTTTACCAGAGCGTTGAAGCCTTCCATAAATCTTTCGTTGTTGCTGGTGTAGTTGCCGGATATTTTCATAACATTGTTGTCATAGTTGGTGATCATGTCCTGCAAGGAATCCATATCCTGCACCACCAGAATGTTCTTCTGCCGCTTTTCTACTTCCAGGGCAAAAAGAAGCTGATGATCGTTCACGTGCTCACCGTATTTTTCCTGACGGGGAACGACCACCGGGATCTTTCCCACCTGCAGGGGCATGATAAAGCTGGAAGGACCGCCGTGAGTAATAACGATGCGGGCCTGGGCGACATTTTTGACCATCTCATTGTAAGGAAGGAGCTTGCTCCAGGTGCAGTGCTTGGGTTCATAGGTAGAGTAACCGGTCTGGATGATCACATCCTCCTCAATGACACCGCTGCCTTTGAGCGCGTCGATGTGGGAGATGAGCCGATCAAAGGGCTGCTCATGCGTGCCGACTGTTACAAAGATCATAAGCTGCCTCCTTAGAAAATGCTGCCAAGGTTCACAGCCTTGGGGTAAACTTCCTTCATTTCCTCCCACTGGACGATAAACTTGTCCGTTACGGGATAAACCAGCTTGCCGCTCAAGGTTGATGCATCGATCCGATCAAATACTTCGATATAGATCGTCTTTGCACCGAACAGCTTTCCCAGATAGAAGAAGGGAACGGATACGGCTGCGCCGGAGGAAATAATCAGATCCGGCTTTTCCCTGCGCAGGATCTTCCAGGCAAGAAATGTATTTTTAATGAGATTTTTCAGGTTACGGTTGGTAGGGAAGTAACAGGGATACATGGTCTCCCCATCCAAAAGGCTTCTGGCATCCTCCTTGTCGAAGGTAACCCAGAACCGCTCCTGCTCCTGCCAAAAGGGCTTGAGCATATAAAGATGGGTCAGATGACCGCCGCTGGAGCCAACTAAACAAACTTTCATGGCGAATTATCCTTTCAGAACCGGAAGGTTTCTCCAAGGCCCAGCCATTTCTGGTCCTTTTCGGAAAGATTTAAGGGTGTGCCATCGGAAAGGGTGTAGCCTTCTGCACAGGCTGAGCCTGTATATGCACCCATGACCTCCGGCCATTCGATACCGATGGCAGGGTCATTCCAAGCAAGACCGCCTTCGTCGTTGGCATGATAAAAATCGTCGCACTTATAGCAGAATTCAGCAGTATCGGTCAGAACCAGAAAACCGTGGGCAAAGCCCTTGGGGATCAGGAACTGCTTCTTGTTTTCCTCGCTCAGCAGCTCACCGTGCCATTTTCCGTAGGTAGCAGAGCCGGCGCGCAGATCCACAGCCACATCAAAGACACTGCCTTTAATGGCCCGGACCAGCTTGGTCTGGGGGTATTGCTTCTGAAAGTGCAGTCCTCTCAGAACACCCTTGGAGGATTTGGATTGGTTGTCCTGCACAAAGGGAATGTTCAGACCGGCTTCTGCCATATCCCGCTGAGAATAGGTCTCCATGAAGTAGCCGCGGCTATCACCGTGGACCGCAGGTGTGATGACGCACAGACCCTCGATGCCGCCCACATTTTTCTCTACTGTGATCTGGCCCATAGTTATTCCTCGATTTCTTTTAAATAGCGCGCCAGCGCATCCTGCCAGTCCGGCAGGGGGGTGAATCCGTTTTTCACAAGCTTGGATTTATCCAGCCGGCTGTTAAAGGGCCGGGCGGCCTTGGAAAGGCCATACTCGGCGGTGGTTACCGGTGTTACCGTCATGGCTTTTCCGGCCTGACGAAAGATCTCGCAGGCAAAATCATACCAGGAGATGAAGCCACCCTCGTTGGTGGCATGGTAATAGCCGTACTTTTCCGTCCCGATCATGTCCACCAGCAGCCGGGACAGGTCCAGGGTGTAGGTGGGTGTGCCGATCTGGTCGTTGACCACCCGCAGGGAATCGTACTTGTTAGAGAGATTCAGCATGGTCTTGATAAAGTTATTTCCATTTTTGCCAAAGACCCATGCGATACGGACGATAAAGAAGGTTTCCAGTGTACCGGAAACGGCCAGTTCACCTTCCAGCTTGGTTTGTCCGTAGACATTCAGGGGTGCATAGTCCCTGCAGTCCGGGTCCCAGGGGGTCTGTCCCTGACCGTCAAAGACGTAGTCGGTGGAAATATACATCATTTTGCAGCCTGCTTCCTTGCAGGCGCTTGCAATATTCTGCGTTCCGCCGGCATTGATGGCACGGACCTTCTCGATCTTATCCGCATCCTCGGCCAGATCCACAGCCGTCCATGCGGCACAGTGGATAACAGCGTCAGGCTTTATTTCGCAGATGACCCGCGCGACGGCGCGGGTATCGGTAATGTCCAGGGGAACATAGGGCATGGCGCATACGGCAGAGCCGTCCTGCACACCGCTATATACGGGCGCAAGGTCGCTGCCTACACCGTCAATGCCTCGCTTTGCCAGTTCATTCATTACATCGTGGCCAAGCTGACCGGCTACACCGGTAACAAATACTTTCATATGATCACCTTTAAGTTATTATCCGTTCAGAAGCACGCAGCCCAAAAGCAGCTTGCCGTTGTCTGCGATCATAGCTGCAGTCTGCTGGACATCGGTATAGCAGGAAGTGCCGCACTGTTCTACCAGCAGGACACGGTCGCACCGGGAAAGGGCCTCTACAGCGGATATATCGGTGAGCAGGTTGCCGCCGGAGATCTGCACACCGGGCATAGCCTGGTGCAGCGCATCCATAAGAACAGTGCTGTCGGCAGTGCCTGTAACCAGCAGGTGCTTGCTGTCTTCGCAAAGGTTGCGCACACTTGCAGCGACCAACTGCGCCTGCTGGCTTGCTTCAGCAATGCAGCGGTTGTCCAGCTTCCGGAGCGCCTTCGTAACCGGGCCCATCTTCTTCATCACGTTGATACAGCCCACGGTCTTAAGCTGGGTGCGGTTGCGCAGCGTCCGGGCGGAATACACCTTGTTGCTGCAAATATGACCGATCCAGATAGCCAGAACTGCCAGAACAGCACCCACAACACCGCCAATGACCGCGAAGATCACAGCAGACTTAATAACGGAAGAAATGCTTGTTGCCGGAACCTGCGGCATGACCAGCGCATCAATATCGATCTGCAGAAGATCCTTCTTATCATAGAGATCTGTCAGCTTTTGCACCTGTAGATTCTGCTCCTCCATCAGAAGCATATCCGATGCCTGACGCACATCCTGCCGGATGATATGCATTTCATGCTCCTGAATGGAATCGGCAAGCTCATCCTGAATACTGGAAAGCTGCTGAGAAACCAGACCCAGAAGCTGCTGTGCGCCCTCCTCAGTGGGATATTTGAAGCTGAGGGTAAGGGTATTTGTGCCCGCCAATGCGGAATCCTTGGGAAGCGCAGAGGTGGTAAGCAGCTCGGAAAGGTACATGACCTCAATGCCCATTTCATCCGCAATGGCCTGCATGGAGGCATCACCGGTCAAAACGGTGGTATAGCCATTGATGAGCGCATTGGTCAGATCCGGATCCTGGTAGGTCTTGTTCGGCTGGATCTGATAATCGGTGGAAATATAGACACTGACAGTTGCTTCATAAAAAGCGTAAGGATTTAGCTGCATGAGAATGGATGCCTGCAGGTAGTCTGTCTGCCGCTGAATATTATCCTGAAGGGCCTGCATCTGATCTTCCAGGGATGTCTTTTCCGATTCATAAAGCTCCATTGTTTGCTGCTGCTGTGCAGGATCACTGAGCTGTGCCAGAGCACTCTTCATGCCGCGGTAAGCGGAAACACCCTTAAAACCGCCCAGAAGCGCGGCCAAGATCAAGCACCAGACCAGGATCTTCTTCCAGCGGTACAGTACGGAAAAAAGCAGGTCCTTCAGATAGATCACCTGCTCGTCATGATTTGTCTGCATAAAATCCTCCTATTCAAGCAAAAAGGCATAATTACACTTATAACTTATTATGCGCATTATAACGCATTGCGATCGAAATGTCAACAGAGCTTATGACCCGACACCCCTGAAAATAACAAAACAAACCTGGTTTCGACGGGTTTGTT
>CAYLNV010000012.1:7330-14260 GCA_964385085.1 uncultured Oscillospiraceae bacterium | reverse complement strand
ATGATCGATTTTTGAATTTTGCGGCAGATCCGAAACCGTATAGAATTCTCAATCCAGCTTTTTGACGGTATCCCGCAGGATCAGCCTGGGTGCAAGATTCATAGTCAGAGGTGCGTCCTGAGCGCCGGTTTTCGAAGGGTCATTCAGGAGCATGGCTGCCAGCCGACCGGCCTTGGCAGCCGGATAGCTGACGGTCGTCAGGGAGGGGAGATAGGATGCCGCAATGGGGATATCATCGAATCCGATCAGGGAGAGATCCTCCGGTATGCGGATCCCCCGATTGTGCAGTGTTTTGATCACGCCAATGGCGATCATGTCGTTGACACAGAGCATGGCAGTGGCAGACCGGTCCGAATCCAAATAAGCAAGGGCGATGTTTCTGCCTGCGCCCAGATCCTGATCGGTGCTGTGGAGGATATCCTCCACCGGACATTCAAATACCAGAGCCGGATCATAGGCGATCCCTGCGGACAGCAGAGCATCCCGATAGCCCCGGTACATCTGATTTCTGGTCCAGACGGTCATGGAGGTAGTGCCGAAGGCGATCCGCCGGTGTCCCTGCCGGATCAGGTGCTCCACAGCCAGCTTAGCACCGGCATAGGTATCGAAGATCAGACCGGGATCGTCCAGATCGTCAAAGAACTGATCCAGCAGTACAAAACGCATCCCCTGCCGGGAATATTCCCGGATCAGATCGCTGCTTACATCCACAGAGGACAGTATCACACCCTTGACCTGCCGCTCAAAAAGCTGCCGCAGATAGGTATGCTCCTTTTCAACGGTGCGCATGGTGTTGCACAAAATAATATTGCAGCCGTTCTGGGACAGGACCTCTGAAATGCCGACAAGCGCTTGCTGATAGAAGGGGTTGGAGATACTGGGCAGCACCACTCCCACATCAGGATTTGCGGACCGGCGCAGGGATTTTGCCAGTGTATTCGGCACATAGCCCAGCCTTGCGGCAGCGTCCCGAACCTTCTGGCGGGTAGCCGGGCTGACCGGATATGAATTGTCGCTCAGCACTCTTGACACGGTGGCAGCAGATGTGCCGGCCAGCTTCGCAACGTCGTAGATGGTAGAAAGCTTACCCATGGACATCCTCCTTTTCTTTTTCTTATTTTACTATATTGTGGAAAAAATGCAAGCAGCCATATGCAAATATCAAGGAATCTGCGTGGCAAGTAATGAAAATGATACAAGAAGCGTTGCAAAAAACAAAAACTCTGTTATAATGTTTGCAATGGGATGAACCTGTTCTGAGAGCCCGGCTTGCAAAAATATAAAGCTTTTTGCAAAAAAGCAAAGGTGCGCACCTGCCGTGGGAATGGTATACTGGATCATAAGAGTACCCGAAGCGACAGAGGGTCTCTGCAAATCAGGAAGGGAGACAAATGAAATGAGCGAAGAAATCAGAATCGTACCGGTAGAGGAGGCCTACATACCTGACTGCGTCAGCGTTGCGCTGAAGGCAGGACAGATCCTCCACACATCCTTCAGAAGCCGCCTGGGCGAAGAGCTGGACGAAAAGCTCCATGCCACCTGGAGAGAGGATACGGCAGCGGCCGTCATTCGGATGCTTCTGGAGGGCAATGCCTTTGTGGCACTGGCAGACGGCAAGGTGGTTGGATATGCCGGTTACGCAGCCAACGGTATCGTGGGTGCGATCGGCGATCATGCCGTTGATCCTGCATATCAGGGCAAGGGCATGGAGGACAAGCTGTATGAAGCTGTGCTGAACCAGCTTCGCAAGGCAGGCTGCAAGTATGCCTCGGTAAACACAAGCCTGGACGAAAGCAATGCCCCTGCGCTGGAAGCGCTGAAGCGGGTGGGCTTTGAAAAGCATCAGCCTGCTATCCGGTATTATCAAATGCTGGATCCGGACGCAGAGCCTTATCCCACCTCCAGTGATACGGTGCAGGTGATCCCCTGTGAAGAAAAGCATATTGACGACTGTATCCGCATAGCCCTGATCGCATGGGGCATCATCCACGAGTCCTATAAGAATTGTGTCGGTGAGGAGATCCACGATGCCTTGATGACAGGCTGGGAGGAAGGCCTTAAGACATCTGTCAGAAAGCTCCAGTTGAGCGGCGAAGGCTATGTGGCCATTGTTGACGGAAAGGTAGCAGGCTTTGCTGCCGGCCGTACCGACGGAAAGATGGGTGTGCTGAGCCGCAATGCGGTAGATCCCGCGTATCGGGGCAGAGGCATTGCCAAGCTGATGTACGGTATGCTGATGAACAACATCCGCAAGGCAGGCTGCACCCATGCAACGGTCCATACCGGTCTGGATGACGGCCATGCAGGCGCAAGACGGGCATACAGCAAGGTCGGCTTTGAAAAGAACCTGCCCTATACCCGCTATTATCAGGAGCTGTGATCCGGGAGCAAGGCTCTTACATGACGGATCGCCTTTTGATATCACCTTACAGCACCGAGCCGCCAGGCAACAAAGGAGAAAGCAATGAAAGCAGGCAAGACACCAAAACTGAATACCAAGCTGCTGGCTGCGATCTTCCTGGCGGTGTTTGTGCTGGCGATGGCGGAATTTTTCGTATTTTCCCATCTGCTTCGTTCCATGGATCAGGAAGAAAGGACCATCAACCAGGAGCGTTTGTACAATGCTCAGACCAAGCTGGATGTGGAGTTCGAGGAAATTCGCGCCGGTTATACCCAGGTGGTTCTGGAAAGGACCTTTTCCTATTGGGTCGGTCCTGAGCCCAGCGAATATCAGCTTTATGAGATGGTCAGCAGGGGCAAGGAGCTGTTTGACCAAAATCCCAATGTGGATAGCTGGGCCATTTTGTTAAAGGGAACGGATCGGGTGGTCAGCACCAACGGCACTGTGTCCGACACTGCCTATGACACCATCCGAAAAAGCGATACCTATGACATGACCCGTTGGCGCAAGAGCCTGCTGACAGATTCCGGTGCCCATTATTATCCCCAGGGAGCGTTTACCTGTATCGGAGAGGGCACGACGATCATAACAAAAGCGCTGGTGCCCCTGACCATGCGCTCTCAATATAATAACCGCTGTATGGTGGTGCTGCTTCTGGATATGGAGAAGATCTGCACAGACACAGATGCTTATTTGCAGGAGGGCGCGTACCTGTTTTGGGGCGATGAACTGATCTACACCACAGATGAAGCGCCCATTGTCAGCCAGATCCCGGAACAGGAGATCCTGACGGATGAAGAAGGGGAGCGGTATGTGGTATATACCGGCACGATGGAAAACGGCATGGTGCTGGTAAAGCTCCAGCCGGAGCTGGAAGCCACCGGCTTCCTGCGAAAAAACTTTATGTGGTGCATGATCATTGCTGCCGGTGCGCTGATCGTGGCAGTTATTTTGATCACCATTTCGGTCAAGCGGGTCATGGACCCGGTGAACCGGATGTACGGTCTGATCCATCAACATTCCGAAGCAAAAGACCCGGGCTTCCGGTTCGATGCCTGTCAGGAGCTGGAGGTCATTCTGAAAAACCGGGAGCAGCAGGCTGCAGCACTGGCACAGCGGGATGCGGTCCTGTCTGAATACTTCCTGCAATCCAAGCTGAAAAATGTCTATGTGGACCTGAACACGCAGCAGCCGGACCAGGAGGGAACAGCCTATATCTTTTATATTCAGGTGCAGTACCAGCAGGTCTGCCGTGAAGGGATCACCATGCCCCGGGCGGAGCTGGAGAGCTGTATCCAGACGATGCTGTCCAGCACACTGAATCGTTTGTTTGAGACTACGATGGTCTTCCAGTTGGAGCCGGGGCGGTTTGCGGCCCGGGTAACCCTGCCTGTGGGGGATGATGAGATCCAGGACCGTATGGACCGCTTTATGAAGCGGCTGGATATTGAACAGGAGTTTGCCTTCTTTACGGTGATCCGAAGCGAAGCACTGAGCCAGAACGATGACCTGTCTGCGGTTTATACCCAGGTGCAGGAGGCGGCCCGGATGGCACAGGTGTGCGACCGGTCTCAGCTTCTGATCCTGCCGCTGTCCCAAAAGGCAGAAAGGGAATTTGTATTCACCCAGCAGCATGAGAAGAATCTGCTGGCCCTGATCTCTCAGCAGAAGATCCCGGAGGCGGTGGAGCTGGCGGAGCAGATCCTGGAGGAGAACCTGAAACGGGGCATCTCCCATATACAGGTGGAGATCCTGTGCGTGGCACTGGTGAATACCGTTGCCCACGGTGCAACGAAATTGGAGGAGAGCGCAGATAAGATCGCCGCCGCCAGCGGTGTTTATAATGTGATCACCTCCCGGTGCGCAACACCTGCAGAATACCGCAGGACCGTAACGGACTTTATCCGCTCTATGGGCGGAAGTGAGCGGTCGTCGGTGGAAAATGATGCGCTTCTGAACAAGGTCCAGCGCTACTTGCAGGAAAACTACCGGAAGGAATTTTCCGGTGAGGATATGGCAGAGGCGCTCCATGTGTCCCGCAGTTATCTGAGTACCTATTATAAAAGCAAGACCGGTATCAACCTGAACGAAAGCATCCAGATCTTCCGTATGCAGAAGGCTGTGGAGCTGCTGCAGGAGCAGGAGATCCGGGTCAGTGATGTGGGGGCTATGGTCGGCATCCCCAGCAGCAATACCTTCCTGCGCTGGTTTAAGAAATACACCGGAATGACACCCAACGAATACCGAAATAAATTACTGGACCAATAACGAAATGCCTCCGCTGCGTCCCTCCGGAGGGAGAGGATGGCCCGGCGGCAGGAAAATACCTAACAAATTAGTGAAAACATAACAAAATGAGAGTTGCTTTTTTATCGGTTCTAAGGTATCATCATGGTAGACCATTTATATGGTGGCAGATGGCGGGATGCCGCACTCTGCCAAGATCAATTATTATGAAATGAGGAGACAAGAAATGGCAAAGAAACTTTTGGCACTGATCCTGGCCCTTGTGTGCTGCTTTGCTCTGCTGGCTGGCTGCGGCGGAGAGGATACTGACAGCACTGCCGGCAGCAAGAAGAATTCTGCACTGGAAAACTATGAGCGTCCTGACCTGACCGGCGTAACGCTGACTCAGTACATGACCGCGAACAACGACTATGAAGCAGAAGGCAGCTACGCAAACGAGATCGTTGAGGAGCTGCTGGGTGTAAACTATCAGATCATCGAGCTGGATAGCTTTAGTACCCAGTACCTGACCATGATGGCAGAAGGCAAAGTTCCCGATGTTACCTGGCTGAACTCCTACATGCAGACCTATGTTACATTCGGCGAAGACGGCGCTTACATCAATATCTATGACTATCTGGACATGATGCCCAACCTGGAGGCATTCCTGAACGATCCTGCCAACGCGCTGGACGTTGCCAGATACCAGCAGCCCGACGGCGCTCTGTATGCGATCCCCTCGAAGAGTGAGGGTGTTACCGCACCCTGGACCTTCCTGTACCGCAAGGACATCTTTGAAGCCAACGGTCTGACCTTCCCCACCAATCAGGAAGAGTTTGTTGCAACGCTCCGCAAGCTGAAGGAGCTCTACCCCGATTCTCAGCCCTTTATCATGCGTCAGATGACCGGTAATATCGCCGGCGCTCAGTCCTTCGGTCACCTGTGGGGCGCTTCCCACGTGCTGCAGGGTAACTACGGCACCATCTTTACGCTGGATGAGAACGGCGAGTACTTCATGGCACAGCAGAGCAATGCTTACAAGGAAATGGCACAGTTCTTCAATGAGCTGACTGCTGAAGGCCTGATGCACAAGTCCAGCATGACTGTGGATACCGCCGGCTGGATGGAAGCCTTCGCTTCCGACACCTCCTTTATCGGCTATGATAAGACCGACCGTCTGTCTTCGCTGAACAGAACCGGCCAGTCCCTGAAGGAAGAGTTCCTGGTAGTTGCTGCTGCTCCCTTTAACTTCGGCAGCTATGCAGAAACCACCGATGTGGTCTCCACCTCCTGGGCCGATGGTATCGGATCCGGTTCCGGCTACTGCTACTGCATTGGCGATAACGAGAACCTGGAGAACACCCTGAAGTACATCGACTGGCTGTACTCTGAGGAAGGCATCGTCGTCACCAACTGGGGTATCGAGGGCGAAAGCTGGGAGTATGACGAAGACGGTAACCGCAAGTATGTTGACGGCTTCCTGGATGAAGTGGGCGGCCATACCAAGTCCGGTCTGGGTTCTACCAACCTGACAGGTTACAGATTGCTGGATGCATACGTGAAATCCCTGACTGCTGAGGAAACCGAAAGCCTGCTGCTGGCTCAGGAGTACGTCTCCAAGAGTCCTGCTCAGCACAAGCTCCTGTTCACAGAAGAGGAGCAGCTCCTGTACGATACATATGCAACCGCTTGCTATAACTACGCACAGACTCAGTGGTCCAAGTTTGTTCTTGGCCAGCGCGACTTCTCCGAGTGGGATCAGGTCGTGGAAGAGATGAAGGCCAGCTACAAGTATGACGAGCTGATGGAGATCCATTATGATTCTCTGGCCCGCGTTCTGGAAGAGAACGGTGTATCCTACGACTGATTAAAATAGGTTCTATGTCAATAGCTTGGGCAGAGCCAAAATAGAATAACGATCAGATCGTGCCGGAGCAAAAACTCCGGCACGATTTTATGTATTGGTTTTCCCTCATGGGTATGATCGGTGGGAAGATCTTTCGACTCGCTCTGCTCGCTCAAGATGACGCGTCTTTCTTTTTCTGTATTTTTGAGCAAGTGATCCGCGATATATAGTTGTCAACTGTCCGTTGTATAGTTGTCAATTTTCCGTTGTCAACTGTCCGTTGTCTATTCGCACAAGGTCGGTCTGTGATGTAGGGGCGGCTATTAGCCGCCCGCGGGCGACCACTGGTCGCCCCTGCGTCATTCTGAGCAAGCGAAGCGCGTCGAAGAATCTACGCATTTATTTTCCCTCATGGGTATGATCGGTGGGAAGATCTTTCGACTCGCTCTGCTCGCTC
>CAYLNV010000012.1:0-7230 GCA_964385085.1 uncultured Oscillospiraceae bacterium | reverse complement strand
GGAAGATCTTTCGACTCGCTCTGCTCGCTCAAGATGACGCGTCTTTCTTTTTCTGAATTTTTGAGCAAGTGATCCGCGATATATAGTTGTCAATTTTCCGTTGTCAACTGTCCGTTGTCTATTCGCACAGGTGCAAAGGGGCGGCAAAAACGCGAAAATTGGATTATCTTGCTCTAAAACATAGCAAGTACATCCATTGATTTTTGGTATGTGTTTGTAGTAGAATAGATATGGATGGAAAAAATATGTATATTGTATTATTTTTCCGAACAAACATATATTGTTTTTTGGAAAATTGTATGATATTATAATTTTTCCAAAGTCAGGCTGCAAATCTATTACATATGCCTGTCAAATATTTTACAAGAAATGAGGCAATCAATTATGGGAAAGAGACTGTTAGCTCTGCTTCTGGCACTGGTGTGCTGCTTTACATTGCTGGTCGGCTGCGGCGATGGCAACGATAGCACTGAGGAAACCAAGGCCAAGGTCAACAGGGATCTGGAAAACTACACCACACCGGACCTGACCGGTGCGGACCTGACCATCTACGGCTTCGCAAACTCCGACTTTGACGCTGAAGGAAGCTGGCTGGACAAGAAGGTAGAAGAAAAGCTTGGCTTTAGCCTGACCTACATCGAGCTGGATAGCTGGACCCAGCAGTATTTTACTATGCTGGCAGAAGGCAGCGTGCCGGACCTGACCTTCGGTAACGGCTTTAATACGATCTATTTCGACTTTGGTAAGGATGGCGCATACCTGAACCTGTATAACTATCTGGACATGATGCCCAATGTCAAGGCATTCCTGGAAGACCCCGATAATGCCCGGGATGTTGAGCGTTACACCGTCAGCGAAGGCGAGCTGTACTGCCTGCCTGTAAAAACAGAGAAGGATACAGACCCCTATACCTTCCTGTACCGCAAGGACATTTTTGAGAAGCATGATCTGGAGTTCCCCACCAATCAGGAGGAATTCGTTGCAACGCTGCGGAAGCTGAAGGAGCTGTACCCCAAGTCCTACCCCTTCGTTATGCGTAATATGACCGGCAACATGCAGTCCATCCAGGCATTTGGCCGCCTGTGGGGCGATTGCCATGTAAACGTCGGTATTGCAAGCACCATTTTCACCCTGGGCGAGGACGGCACATACCACATGGCCCAGATCAGCGAGGCTTACAAGGAGATGGTAGTGTTCCTGACGAGCCTGTCCGACGAAGGTCTGATGCACCCCTCCAGCGCCACCATGGATACGGCTACCTGGAATGAGAGCTTTGCAAGTAATACCTCCTTCATCGGCTACGATAAGACCGACCGTCTGCCCTCCCTCAATAAAGCCGGTCAGTCTCTCCGGGAAGAGTTCCTGATGACTGCTGCTCCGGCCTTCAACTTCGGCTCCCATGCAGAGGAGACTGACGTTGTTACCTCCGGCTTTGCCACCGGCTACGGCGGCGGCGCCAGCATCTGGTTTGCCATCGGCAACAATTCAAATAAGGAATACTGCGTTGCCTATCTGGACTGGCTGTACTCTGAAGAGGGTCAGATCATGACCAACTGGGGTGTGGAAGGCGAATCCTACACTGTTGACGAGGAAGGCAACAAGCAATTTATTGAATCCTTCCTGGATGAGCATGGCGGTTTGACCGGCGCCGGCCTGTATACACTCAGCATGACCGGTGTCCGTTTGGGCGATGCTTATATGGCTGCTTTGGATGAGAACGAAGCAGCGTCTCTGGAGATCGGCCTGATGTATTCAGAGAACAGGGCCGCTGCACAGCACCTGCTCCATTACACAGAAGAAGAACAGTTCCTGTACGATACATATGCCACTGCGCTGTTTAACTATGCGCAGGAGAACTGGCTCAAGTTCTTCCTGAAACAGCGGGATATCTCCGAGTGGGATCAGGTCATTGAGGAAATGAAGGCCAAGTATCATTACGATGATGTGCTGGCGATCCATGAGTCTGCCCTGGCCCGTGTGCTGGAGCAGTACGAAGGACAGTAATTTGCCTTACTGAAAATTATGGAGGTGCCTCCAAACGAGGCACCTCCCTTTTACTCGACAGACTGTTGGGATGACCCGGCGCAACAAATAATATTGAAAAAGCAAACAATTTGAGTATAAAAAAACATTTTGGTTATTGCAATTTTTTTTAATATAGGTTATTATATCCATGTAACATCAATTCTTGTAGTCTGTTCGCGGCTTGATCAAAACCCACAAAGCAGGCTGCGAACACAAAATAAGGAGGCGCGTAACGTCCATGAGTGCAACGAACGCAGTGCGCGGGAAGGTAAAAGAGCCTAAAAACAAACTCCCCGCCAACAGAAAACCGAATATATTCAAGCGGTTCTGGAAGACAAGATTCTTGTTTGCCTTGTTCCTGCCTGCATTGATCTACTATGTCTTGTTTAAGTATGTCCCTATGTGGGGTGTGTCCATCGCTTTCTACAAGTTTAGTATCTTCAAGGGCCTGGCCGGCAGTAAGTTTGTTGGTCTGTATAACTTTAAGGTGTTCTTCCAGTCTCCCGAGTGGTGGAAGTATACGAAAAACACCTTCGCGCTCGGCCTGATGAGCTGCTTCATTTCTTTCCCGCTGACCATCATTTTTGCATTGATGCTGAACGAGATCCGCGGTGCAAAGTTTAAGAAGATCACCCAGACCGTCAGCTACCTGCCCCACTTCCTGTCTACGGTCGTTGTGGTCGGTCTGATGCAGTCCCTGTGCGACCCCACCACCGGTGCGATCAACATGATCATCAAGGCTTGCGGCGGCACTCCGATCTACTTCTTCACAGAAGGCAAATGGTTCCGTCCTCTGTACGAAATTTCTGCAGTTTGGTCCGGCCTTGGCTGGGGCACCATCGTTTATCTGGCGGCTATCTCTTCCGTTGACCCCGGTCTGTACGAAGCGGCAAGACTGGACGGTGCAGGCCGTTGGCGCCAGATGTGGAACATCACCCTGCCTTCCATCGCGCCCACCGTGTCTACCATGTTTATCATGAAGATCGGCCACATCATGGGCGACTCCATGGAAAAGGTCCTGCTGATGCAGTCTGCCGTTACCTATGAGTATTCTCAGACGATCTCTACCTATACATATTATGTCGGTTTGACCAAGGGCGACTACTCATTCTCCACGGCTATCAACCTGTATAGCAGCTTGATCAACATCGCATTCCTGTTCGGAGCAAACTGGGTAACCAAGAAGCTCTCCGATACCAGCATCTTCTAAGAAAGGAGTATCGACATGGCAAAAAATAAAAGAGCAAAGTATAATCGCATCTCTGTATTTGATGTGATCCTGTATGCTTGCATGATCCTGTTTATGGCTTGTATTATCCTGCCGTTTATGCATGTTATTGCGGTATCCCTTTCTGCTCAGGGTCCGGTTGCTGCCGGTCAGGTCGGCCTTTGGCCCAAGGGATTCACGCTGGACACCTACCGCGGTGTGCTGGCAGACGGTTCCTTCCTGGGTGCTTATAAGATCACCCTGTTCAACACCATTGTAGGTACTACCCTTTCTCTGGTTACCACCGCAATGTGTGCTTACGCACTGAGCCGCCGCGCCATCGTGGGCCACACCTTCTTTACCCTGTGCATCACCATTACCATGTTCTTTGGCGGCGGTCTGATCCCCACCTATCTGGCAGTTGCTGACTACGGTCTGACCAACACTATTTGGGCATTGATCTTTCCCAGCTTGATCAACACCTGGAATATGATCATTATGCGAAGCTTCTTTACGGCATATCCCAGTGAGATCATCGAGTCCGGCCAGATCGATGGCCTGCAGGATGCAGGTGTCTTCTTCCGGCTGGTCCTGCCTACCTCTAAGGCAGCCTTGGCAACCATCGGCCTGTATTATGCCGTTGCATACTGGAATTCCTACATGCCTGCCCGTCTGTATATCCGGGATCCTGACCTGTATCCTGTGCAGCACTACCTGCAGCAGATCATTGCAAAGGTCTCCTCGGAGAATACACAGGATGAATCTACTGTTCTGGTTTCTGCATCCGTCCGTTATGCATGTATCATGGTCGTTGTTCTGCCTATCATGTGCGTATATCCCTTCATTCAGAAGTATTTCGTGAAGGGCGTCATGGTCGGTTCTGTCAAGGGCTAAGCGAAAATCCTTGACCCTCCCTTGTGCACAGTGCGTTCGGTAAATACCGTATGTTCTGCACAGGGGAGGGTCTTCAGATTTACCCCCGGAGGTTTCCTCAATATGAGCAATTTATTTTCCTATGATTCCAAGCTGACAAATGTTTTGAGCTATATTGGTGATCTGTTTATTATCAATGTGCTCTTTCTGGTTTGCTGCCTGCCTATCTTTACCATTGGCGCAGCACAGGCCGGTCTTTATACCGCCATGCGCCAGATGATCGATCCCAATGATGACCGGTCCTGTATCAAGGCCTTTTTCCGTGGCTTTGCCAATGGCTTTGGAAAGATCACCCTGGTCAGTACCTTCTTCCTGGTGCTGGATGTGATCTTGCTGTATACGCTGATCATGGCATGGGATTACAAGGATACCGGCCTGTTTATCCATTGGGGATTTCCCGGTGTGATCCTGCTTCTGTGCCTGCTGGTCCATTCCTTGCTTCCGTTGTTCCATTCCCGGTTCAACTGCGGACCGATGCAGTTGTTCCGCAACTGCCTGCTGCTGCTGGTCTCCCATCCCCTGCGGTCCGTGGCTGTGGCTGTATTGACCTGGGCTCCTGCAGTGCTGTTTTTCCTGATGCCCAATCTGTTCCTTGATCTGGGCGCACTGTTTGTTACAGTCTATTACAGCGTTGCCTTCCTCTTTGGCGCGTATCTGATGATCAAGCCCTTCAATCTGCTGATCGACGATATGGAAGGCGACGAAAAAGAAGAATAAGCCAACAGATCTTTCCTGAGAAAGGATGACCCCTATGAGCGAATTATCACCCATTAAGAATTTGAAAAATTTAAAAAGCGACATGGCCAATATGACCTACGGCGAAAAGCTCAACCATATCTGGACCTATTACAAGTGGGTTCTTGTGGTGGTGCTGCTGTTGATCATGGCAGTCTCTGTGTTGCTTGCCAGCCTGCAAAATCTGAGCAAAAAGACCCTGGTGGCAGGTGTTACTGTGAATGTGTTCCTGTCTGACGAAGGCAAGGCTGCCTTGAGCGAGGATTATAAAGCATTGGTGGGTACAGGCTCTTCCAAGGAGGAAGTCTACCTGAGCCATACGGATATAGAAAACCCCCTTACCGCAACATCCTATGATGAGAACTACTATGCGGTTTTGAGCCTGCTGGCCCTGTGCTCCAATGAGGAGCTGGACTACCTGATCATGGATCAGGAGGGCTTCGAGACGATGCTGGTCCAGGGCGCATATCTGGATCTGAACAATGTTTATACCACTGAGGAGCTGGAGGCAATGGGAGATCATGTGATCTATGCCCAGGATAAGGATACGGATTCACCTGCACCAATGGCTCTGGATATTACAGACTGCGCATTTATTCAGGAGAATACCGATCAGAAAGGCCCGATCTACTTCGTTTTTGTCGGCAACTCTCCCCGGACTGATGCCTGCCGGGAATTCTACGATTACCTGATATCCTGGAAAGCGGAATAACTTTTGAAATTCCAATAAAAGGGACTGCGCAAAATTCAAAAAGCTATCGTTAGAATTTGCAGGGGCATTGAATGCCCGAAGGCGACCAATGGTCGCCCCTACATCCGCAGGATGGAGACAAATGCATATTATTAGGGCGCGTTGCAGTTCAAAATGCAACGCGCCCGGAGCTTTTTATATCGGAAATCAATCCTTGTAGGAGATGCCTTGGGCTGCACCGTAGGCTTTCTCAAAGGCATAGCCGTCAAACTTGTCATCGTCGGTCAGCTCGGAAACAGAAACCAGTGCGCCGCTGCGCGCATCTCTGGACTTCTTGCCGCAG
The DNA here is from genome assembly GCA_964385085.1 of uncultured Oscillospiraceae bacterium. Classification (GTDB taxonomy): domain Bacteria; phylum Bacillota; class Clostridia; order Oscillospirales; family Oscillospiraceae; genus Faecousia. The sequence continues at coordinate 1,296 of CAYLNV010000012.1, read as the reverse complement.
ATCATTGCCTCGGAGCAGTTGAGCAGTGTTTCCACATCGCAGATATCACTCTTGCCGGTTTTCCACTGATGGTATAGCTGCTTGAGCAGGCCGTACAGGATCTTGCTGTTATCGATCTGGAAATGGAAAATACCGGCGGTGGTAACCACAGTAACATTAAACTTCTGGTTTCTGCCAAAGGTTACATGGTAGGTGCCGATGATACCGTTTTCAAAGTGGATATTGTAGGTCTCGCAGACCATGCCGCTTTCTGCCTTGGCAGTGCCGGTGTACTGGCAGGAGACTGCCTTTGCACCGGCGATCTCAGAGAGGATCTCTACCGCGTGGATGGCATAGTCAAACTCATTGTTGCCGACGGTACAGAAAATGCTGATCACATCGCCCTTTGTTTCCTTCGGGAGCTTCTTGAAGTTCTGAACCTCTTCAGCATACCGGCAGGAGGATGCACCGTAGATCTTAGCACCGCCCGCGATCAGCTCCCGTGTTCTCTTGATGTCCTTGACAGAGCCCACAAGAGGCTTGTCGATAAACACAGGCTTGCCGGCTGCAATAAAGGGCATAGCATCGTCCAGGTGCTTTTCCCAGTTGCAGGCATGGATAAAGCCCATGTCCACCTTATCTACCATATCCTCGATCTTGTCCACCTGACCGGCAAGGCCAAAATGCTTAACAAACCATTCCCGCTCACATTCCTGGCGGAAGCCCTTGTCGTACAGGTACTCATAGCGCATATTCATGCAGTTCTTTTCCATCTGGGTAGCCAGACCCTTGGGATGGGAAGTGTCCAGAGAAACGCAGCCGATTTTCATCATCATGATTATCCGTCCTTATGTAAAATGATAATTCAGTCAGGGAAGATCCTAACCACTTAGGTATAGTATACCATATAAAAAGAAGGGCAACAATTATCTTTTTTGCGAAAAGCTTAGATTTTTTGCAGGCATGGCAGCAAAAGAGAAAGGGCACGTTTTGCAACGCGCCCTTTTTGTGATTTGTTATCTCTGCTGCTGCAGATCGTAACGGATGTCGTAGGCCTTTTCCTCTTCGGTGAACTTACGCAGCGTGTTGATGGTCTCGCCGCCGTTCCACTTACGGTCTTCCACATCCTCGGTAGTGCCCATAACGGTAACATTCAGTTGACGATGGCGGGCGCGGACATGGTCCCAGTCGATGAAGTAGATGTGTGCAAACTCGCCGCCGTCCAGAACACCGTCCTTCCGGGTCAGGGTCTCGCTGCGGCCGAAGAAGCAGGAACGCAGGTGGCCGTCGGTGTTCATGGAGGTGTAGTTGCCGGGC
>CAYLNV010000011.1:0-14505 GCA_964385085.1 uncultured Oscillospiraceae bacterium | reverse complement strand
CGGGATAACCAACACCCCAGGGAGAATCCCACTTCAGCGCCTGATCCTCAAACTTACTCTTTGTAAACCACAGCACAAAGTCGTTCTTGTTGTGCTTGTTTGTGTCCTCCTCCACACCTTCCCGAACACCGATCGCCAGATCTTCCTCATCATGATCATTGAATACATAGTACTTATCCAGCTTGGAGGTATCAAAGTACACATTGCCGCCGGCAACATAGGCAAAGCCTTTATCCAGAAGGCCCTCTACGATCTGAATAAACTCTGCAATACATCCGGTAGCCGGCTGAACGATCTCCGGGATCTTAATGTTGAGCTTTTGGCAATCCGCAAAAAATGCATCCGTATAATACCGGGCGATCTCCATTACGGACTTATTTTCCCGCTTTGCACCCTTGAGCATTTTATCCTCACCGGTGTCAGCGTCAGAAGCAAGATGTCCAACATCGGTAATATTCATAACGCGCAAAACACGATAGCCCAGGTAGCGCAATGACTTCTCCAGCACATCCTCCATAATATAGGTCCGAAGATTGCCGATGTGGGCAAAATGATAGACTGTCGGTCCACAGGTATACATTTTCACCAGATCCGGGTTATTGGGGGTAAACAGTTCCTTCTTATGGGTCAAAGAATTGTAAAGATACATAATATATTCCTCCTCAAAAATAAAAATACCCCTTGCGCCACAGGCACAAGAGGCGGGTCATATAACTCGCGGTTCCACTCTCATTTTTCACTCAAAAAAGCTCGCTCCCGGACGCACATTCGCAGCACCGACACCGTCCGGGCTTGCAGCCAACGACCCCGACTCTCTAATGGATTGGCGCTGTTACTATTTCCGTTCACAGCGATATTTACTTTGTAATATTTTATCATCCGGCCATTGCGTTGTCAAGGCTGACCTTTGTCAAAAAAGAGAATATCGTTGCTTGAATCCAAATATTATGATATACTATTGTTACATCCTCAAAATGAATTACGGAGGTGGTCATTATGAAGCGAATCGTATGCATGATCTTAGGCATTGGGCTGCTTCTTTCCGGCTGCACAAGCCCTGCCGTGGACGAGCCCCAAAGTACCCCTGCTGCAACTGCCCAGACAGAAAACACAACAGAAACTACTGAAGCGTTACCTGAACAGGAAGCCATGTATGCTGTTTCCCTCCCTGCCATTTCTGAAAACTCCTATGCAGATGATGGTACAGTCATTTTTTCCTATACCCGTCAAAGCATGGCATTGTTTCTCCCGGATCCCGATGTTGCCCATATGGTCATTGAGGATTTCCGTACGCGAGTGGAATCTGCAACGGACACAGTCAACATCTTGCTGGACTCCGCAAAAGCAAACTATACGAGCTCTGCAAATTGGACACCTTACCTTTACAGCATCACATATAGCCCCATGCGAATGGACCAGGGTGTCCTCAGTCTTTTTGGTAACAGTGTAACTTACAGCGGCACATCTCACCCTGACCGGCTGTGCGTGTCTGCAAGCTATGACCTGGTTACAGGCGACGTCCTGACACTTGGCAGCATTATGTCCGCCGAGGCCTCAACAGACGACTTCTGCGCGCTGGTGCTGGATCAGCTTGAGAAGATCAGGGATGAAAAGTATCTCTATGAAGGCTATGAGAACACTGTTGAACAGCGTTTCTCAAAGGACGAAAGTCAGGATCAGGACTGGTATTTCTCCACCAACGGCCTATGCTTCTATTTTGTTCCGTATGAGATCGCGCCCTATTCCTCCGGCGTGATCACAGTTGAGATCCCCTACACGGAACTGACCGGTCTTATCTATGACGGTTATTTTCCTGCGGAGCGGGAATCTGCAAGCGGAACGGTATATTCAATTGTTTCTGACGAAACGACCGCATCCCGGTTTACCCAAATTGCAGAGCTTGTTCTGGATGCCGATGGTCAGATGGCTTTTCTGTATACAAATGGTGCGGTTTGGGATCTGAAGATCGAATACGGCGCATGGGACACGACAAGCACCGTATTTACCCCTGTTTATACCGCTTTGTTCTCCGGTTCTCTTACTCCGGGAGATGCGATCATGCTCCAGTCAAATGAACTGACGACCTTGCGTCTTACCTATTCAACCGGAACGGAAATTGTAACCCAACACTTTACGCAAACAGAACAAGGCTTGATGCTGATAACCTAATGGGAGGTGTACAAATCCCATGACAGATAAGCAAAAAAAGATCGTCAGCGTTATTGTGCTGATCCTCTTTGCCACATTCACCTTCGTTTTATTCCGGTTTGTTGGAATTCCAATGATCCGCTTTATTGAAGACCCTGATCAATACCGTACCTGGATCGAAGGCAAAGGTATATGGGCTCAGATCAGCTTTATTGCTATGTTTCTGTTTCAGGTCATTGTGGCCATAATCCCCGGTGAGCCGCTGGAAATTTGTGCCGGTTACTCCTTCGGTGCGCTGGAGGGCACGATTCTGTGTTTGGTCGGCATCGTCCTTGGAAGTGCGGTCATTTTCCTGCTTGTGCGAAGCCTCGGTGTCAAGCTGTTAGAAGTATTCTTTTCCGTTGACAAGATCCGGTCTATGAGTTTTCTGAGAGAAAGCCGAAAGCGCAATATGCTGACATTTATCATCATGCTGATCCCCGGCACACCAAAGGATCTTATTTCCTACTTTATCGGACTGACCGATATGAAGCTTCACGAATGGCTGATCATATCCACCATCGCCAGGGTCCCATCAATTGTTACATCCACACTGGGCGGAAGCGCACTGGCTGAGCAAAACTATTGGTTTGCGGCGATCATATTTATTATTTCTGCTATCATCAGCATTTCCGGAATCATGATCTACAACAAGATCCAAGCTAAGCGGACGCAAAAGCAGGATGTTCAATAACAAAAAGCGGTGATGTCAAACGCCTTGACATCACCGCTTTTTTATTCTTCCATTATTTCCGCACGATAGCGGGCAATTCCCTTCGCAAGCAGATCCATTGCCCGTTCCAGATCCTCTTGCTTCAGCACATAAGCGATCCGCACCTCGTTAATACCACTGCCGGGGGTCTCATAGAAAGGCGCACCCGGCGCAAACATCACCGTTTCACCCTGGTCTTCAAACACCTCCAGAAGCCACCTCTGGAACTTATCCGAATCATCCACCGGCAGGCTTGCCATCACATAAAAAGCGCCCATAGGCTCTTCTACCACCACACCGGGAATCTCACGCAGCCGCTCTACCACCACATCTCTGCGGCGGCGGTACTCTTCCTTGCTCCGGAGGTAGAAATCCTGATCGACCTGATACAATGCAGCAGCGCCAAGCTGATCTACGGTAGCAACTGCAAGTCGGGACTGACAGAATTTCAGCAAAGCATGCTGCAGTTCCCTATTCTTTGTAATGACACAGCCAACGCGCGCTCCGCAAGCAGAGAACCGCTTGGAAACCGAATCAATGATCACCAAATTATCGTCGATATCCTTGAAACGACCCATGGAGGGAACACCGTAAGCATCATCATAACAGAACTCACGGTAGACCTCATCGCAGATCAGGAACAGATCATTCTTCTTTGCAATATCTGCGATCATTCGCATTTCGCTTTCATCCAGTACGACACCGGTGGGATTGCCGGGATTGGTGATCATGATCGCCCGGGTGTTCTTGGTTATCAGCTTCTCGATCCGCTTCTTGTTTGCATAGTGGTATCCCTCTTCCGGACCGGTATGCAAGGCACGGATCACACCGCCTGCAGCATGGACAAAGGTCGTATAGTTGGGATAATAAGGCTCTGGAATGATCACTTCTGTATAAGGATCCAGAATAGAAAGGCAGGTAAGCAGCAGCGCTTCACTGCCACCGGTAGTAATGAGAATATCATCCGGCTCAAGCTCTACTCCCAGGCGGGCATAATAGCTGCGGATCGCTTCGATCAACAGAGGCATACCGGGTGAAGCTTCATAGGCCAGGGTTGCATGATCAAATTGGTGGATGGCTTGATAAAAAGCATCAGGTGTTTCCAGATCAGGCTGACCGATATTGAGATGATATATCTTCTTCCCCGCACGATTCGCCTTCACTGCAAGGGGATGGAATTTACGCATAGGTGAAGGCTCACAGCGGTTTGCATTGATTGAAATTTTCATAAGTACCTCCTGAGAACAGCATCGTCTAAAAAATGTGTTATAAAAACAAAAATCCCCACCCCTGATATAGGGGCGAGGCTACTCGCGGTACCACCCTAATTCGCCGGCAGTGCCGGCATCTTAGCTGCTCTGTAACGGGAGCCCCCGTACCGGTCTTCCCGGTCCGCTTGGAAGTGGCTGAAGGATACATACACAAGGGGCTCACACCGTTCCCCTCTCGCTTTGGTGGGAAATATCCATCTCGTTTCCGCATTGCTTTTACATTTTCTTTATTTTACCACGGTTGTGAGGAATGTCAAGTCCGTATTTATTTGTGCTGGTTTGTCAATTGTTGTTTGTACTGGTTTGTCAATCTCACAAGCTCCGGAGTAAGCCACGCAAGGGTAATCAGATTTGGAATCGCCATCAGACCATTGACTGTTTCAGAAAGCATCCAGACCGTTCCTGTATTTAGCACCGCACCAACCACGACCGTAACCGCCTGCAAAAGCACAAATTTCTTCCATACACCTTCCCCAAAAAGATATTGAGCGCAGCGAGCGCCATATAGCCCCCATCCCAATACGGTAGCGATCGCAAAACAGCATAAAGATAACGCAATGGGGATGCATATCCAATCTCCGTACACCATAGAAAATGCCTGAGATGTCAACATACCGCCCGTATCTGTTCCGTAGGATATGTCCACACCGCTGGAGAGGATCACAAGGGCTGTCATGGTGCAGATCACGATCGTATCCAAAAACACCTCCATGATCCCCATAAGTCCCTGTTCTGCCGGATGGTCAACCTTAGCGGCGCCGTGTGCAATGGATGCCGTTCCCATTCCCGCTTCATTGGTAAAAACACCTCTGGACGCACCAACCCGCAAAGCAGTGAACGCACTTCCCAGCACACCACCGGTAACTGCCTTAGGCGAAAACGCGCCTTCAAAAATCGACAAAAACGCACTGCCTACATAATTGCGTCTGACGAATAACACACCAAGCCCAAGCAGCAAATACAATGCTGCAGCAAAGGGAACAAGGTGTTCTGCAACCTCTCCGATCTTCTTTGCGCCGCCCAACAGCGAAACAGTGATCAACACAGAAAGAATCATTCCCATACAAAGATTCCCTGCGGTCGTCTCCGTTCCGCCATAGGCTGTTATCACGCTGTTCATTCCGCCAATGGCTGCATTGATCTGTGTGGCATTGCCAACCCCAAATGCCGCAACCACACCAAAAAAACTGTAAAGACCTGCCATCCAATGTAAGCCATTTGGAAGCCCCTTGCGGATCATATACATAGGGCCGCCAACAGTCTCTCCTGATGCGTTTTTCTCCTGGTATCGAACCGCCAGGGCTGCCTCCGCGTATTTTGTAACCATCCCAAAGAACGCGCAGACCCACATCCAAAAAATCGAGCCTGGTCCGCCGATGGCGATCGCCCCGGCAACACCAACCAAATTCCCTGTTCCTACTGTTGCAGCCAGTGCTGTGCACAGTGCCTGGAAAGGTGAGATGCCATCGTTGCTCCTTTCCTTTTTTAACAGCCGACCAAAAAAGGAACGCATAGCTTTTGGAAACAGTGTAACCTGCACAAACCCGGTGCGGATCGTCAAATACAGACCTACACCCAGGGTCAACACCAATGCCGGTATGCCCCAAACAAAACGATTGACCGACTCCAAAATTCTGATCATCACATATGCACTCCTTACTAAATATTTAAGGGTGTGCTGCAGAATTTTGCAACACACCCTTTTGTGTTTATTCCCATTTCGCCCAAACATCCGGGCAGTAGCCTACCGTAACCTGCTTGCCGTTACGAACGATAGGTGTCCGCATCAGCCTGGGATCGTCAAACACCTTATCCTCCTTTGCGACCTTATCATCCATGTACTTCATCAGCGTAATATCAGGGTGGTTGGAATCCCAGTCGATCAGTTGGTCGACACCACCGACACCCCGTAACACTGCGTCAAATTCCTTCCCGGAAAGACCGTATCGGAGCAAGTCCACAAACTGGTATTTTATGCGCCGCTCCTTAAAGTAGCGCTCCGCCTTTTTTGTATCAAAGCACTTATTTTTACCAAAAATCTGAATGTTCAATAGGTTACCTCCATCAGGCACAGACCACAGGCCGGGATCAGCTCTCCTGCATCAGCACGCTGTGCGCCAAACAGTGCAGGGATACTGTCCTTCGACCGTTCTCCTCTGCCAACCTCCAGCAGTGTTCCAACTAATATCCGCACCATGTGGTGCAAAAATCCGTTTCCGGTAACGGTAAATAGAATTTCATTTTCTGTCTTTTCCACATTCAGGGAATGAAGATAGCGAACCGTTGATTTCTTCATATTCTTATTGGCACAAAATGCAGAAAAATCATGCTCCCCTAAAAACAGGCAGGCCGCTTCTTTCATTTTCACCAAATCGACCGGACGCGTATCAATAAACACATATTTACGGTCGAACACGCAGGGTGCTTCACTGTTCCAAATACGATAGCGATACGTCTTGGTTTTCGCATTTAATCTGGCATGAAAACGCTGAGAAACATTCCTGCATGAGTATATGCCGATGTCTTCCGGCAGATACCTGCGAAGCTGGGACAAAATTTCATCACAGGGCATTGTGCTGTTACAATGAAAATTTGCCACCTGCCCCAAAGCATGGGTGCCCGCGTCTGTGCGCCCGCTGCCGGTCAGCTCGATCGGTTCGTCCAGAATACGCGACAGGGCTGTTTCCAGCTTTTGCTGAATCGTATTATCCGTTGTGGCTAAGCGCTGCCAGCCGCGATAGCGGGTGCCATCGTAGCATAGATCAATCCGCAAATTCCTCATAGCACATCAGTTCCTCTCTGGCTTCCCGCTCCGAATCAGCGGAGAACAGGAAATTCCCTCTGTAATCATATACCTGAACATGGCCGAATACAAACTGCATCGTAAACATATCCCTTACCTCCCCGGTCGTTATGGGTATAGTTTACAATCGCTCCGGTCCAATATTCCGGACTTTATCCGATCACTTCATAACCGGCATCTGTGATCGCTTTCTTGATAATCGCAACATCAGCCGTTCCGGTTACAGAAACCTGTTTATTCTGCAAGTCCACTACAGCTTCGGTAACACCTGGTATTTCCTTGCATACACCTTCGACCCGCGCCTTGCAGTGGGTACACATCATACCGTCCACATGGATAACAGTTGTCATAGGAACATTCTCCTCAATTTTATTTTCAATGTTGTCTGCCATCTTATTTGGCTTAAAAAAGCGCAAACGCAAGGCATTAGACACAACAAACACAGAGCTAAAGCTCATAGCTGCAGCAGCCAGCATGGGACTCAGCCGGATCCCAAACTGGGGATACAGCACACCCGCCGCGATGGGGATCCCCAGACAGTTATAGAAAAATGCCCAAAACAGGTTCTGCCGAATATTTCGAATGGTGGCCTTACTTAGGGCGACTGCACGGGAAACACCTGTAAGGGAACGATCCATCAGCACCACATCAGCCGATTCAATGGCAATATCCGTTCCCGCGCCAATGGCCATACCCACATCCGCGGTTACCAGCGCCGGTGCGTCGTTAATACCGTCGCCGACCATCAGCACCTTATGTTTTTGTTTTTTCAGGTCCTCCACAACAGAAGCTTTATCGCCGGGCAGAACATCCGCGATCACATGGTCGATACCGGCCATGTGCGCAATTGCTCCGGCAGTTATGTTATTGTCGCCTGTAAGCATAACAACATCCAAATGAAGCTGCTGCATTGTCTCTACCGCCTCTGCAGAATCCTCCTTCAGCACATCCGCAGCAGCGATCGTACCAAGATATGTGCCATCCTCACAAGCAAAATGCAAGGGTGTTTTTCCAGCCTGAGACAGCTCAGGAAGCAGTGGGATCTGGATACCCACATCCTCCATTAGCTTACCGTTTCCGCCATAATAGCGAGTACCGTCTATCATAGCAGATATGCCCCGTCCTGGCAAGCTCTCAAAATCCTGTACCTGCAAAAGCTTTGTTGTTTTCGCTTCGTCCATGATCGCTTTTGCAAAGGGATGCTCAGACTTTGCCTCCAGAGATGCAGCGATCGTGATCAGCTTCTCCCGGCTTGCTCCTGCAGGAAAAACATCTGTAACAGCAGGTTTTCCCTTTGTCAGTGTCCCCGTTTTATCCAGAACCACAGTATCCACATCGTGCAAATTTTCCAATGCTTCAGCATTCTTAAACAGCACACCCATTCTGGCACCTCTGCCAGTGCCGACCATGATGGCTACAGGTGTGGCAAGGCCCAGCGCACATGGACAGGAAATGACCAAAACCGCAATGGCATTGGTCAGCGAAAAACTGATCCCCTTTCCTGCGATCATCCATGCCGCAAAGGTAACAAGCGCTATTGTCATGACCACCGGCACAAAGATACCTGAAATTTTATCCGCAAGCCTGGCAATGGGTGCTTTTGAACCGCCAGCCTGCTCGACCATGTGGATGATCTTGGAAAGTGTGGTATCTTCCCCGATCTTATCCGCTCGAATCTCCAGGTAGCCCTCCGTATTGATGGTAGCTCCGGCAACCGAATCTCCCGGATTCTTTTCAACAGGCACGCTTTCGCCAGTCAGCGCGCTCTGGTCCACAGCAGCTCTTCCGAAAAGCACAGTGCCGTCCACCGGAATACTTCCCCCAGAGCGGACGATGACAACATCACCAAGGACCACATCCTCAACATTTAATGTCAGCTCCTGGCCATCTCTCAAGACTTGCGCAGTTTTCGGACTCAGATCCATGAGCTGGCGGATCGCATCACCGGTCCTGCCCTTTGCCCGGGTCTCCAAAAGCTTTCCAAACGAGATCAGCGTCAGGATCATGGCAGCGGACTCAAAGTACAGGTCTTCACTGAATCGGGCAACAGTTTCCCAATCACCATGTCCCATCCCGTACGCCATGGAGAACAATGCCGCGATCCCATAAATCAAAGCCGAACCGGAGCCAACTGCAATCAGGGAATCCATATTGGGCGCACGGTGAAACAGCGCCTTCAGACCTCTTGTATAATATCCCCTGTTCAAATACACCACAGGAAGGGTAAGCACCAGTTGCAGCAATGCGGCAACAACAGCATTTTCCATCCCATGATACCAGCTTGGTACCGGCAGTCCCACCATATGTCCCATGGTAAAATACATCAGCACCAATAAGAATGTAAAAGAGCTGATCACTCGTTTTTTCATTTCGCGAAGCTCACGATCCGGCAGCAGTCTTTGCTCTTCCTTTTTCTGTCCTTCCAGATGTGCGCCATATCCGGCCTTCTGCACAGCTTCGATCACTGCACCCGCTACCTCTTGATCCTCCGCTTCAACCACCATTTTGCCGGCCAGCAAATTCACCTCTGCTTTTAAAACACCGGGAATTTGTCCGGAAACCTTTTCTACTCTGGCGGAGCAAGCCGCACAGGTCATACCGGTTACATCGAATTTCAGTTCCATTATACCACCTGCTTCCCAACAGTTTTCTTGACACATACGGTATTCTATGCTACTATTTTACCAGATACTTTTCAAAGCGCAAGTATGCACATTTTTGTACCATACTATCCTTTTGGATACCAAGGAGGGATTTTATGAAACAAACGGACTATTGCCCAGTGGCAGCAACGCTGGAACTGATCGGAGGAAAATACAAAGCGCTGATCCTTTGGCACTTATCCGAGGGTAAGCTCCGCTTCTCCGAGCTAAAAAAGGTAATCGCAGACGCAACCCCGAAGATGCTGACTCAGCAGCTTCGAGAGTTGGAAGCCAAGCGTCTGATCCATCGTGAGGTATTCCCTGTGATCCCCCCAAAGGTGGAATATTCCCTGACCGAGCTGGGTCGCAGTCTGATGCCGGTGCTGGTATCCATGCGGGACTGGGGCGCAAGTTATTTACGCAGTAAGGACTTGGAATCCTGCTGCTTTATGATGAAGAAAAGTCCTCTGATACAATCCAATTAAAAACATAAGGGAGAATAACATGAACATCAAAATCACATCTGACAGCACATGCGATCTTTCCAAGGAACTGGTTGAAGCCAACAATATCGGCATTATCCCCCTCATCATCGTAAAAGACGGTCAACAGTACTCGGATGGTGTGAACATCATCCCTGCCGATATTTTCTCTCACGTTGCTGCCGGCGGCGGTCTTTGCTCGACTGCAGCGTTGGGTGTTGGTGAATACCTGGATCATTTTTCTAAATTTGCAGGAGATTATGACGGAGTCGTGCATATCAACATCAGTTCAGAATTCTCCTCCAGCTATCAAAATGCCTGTCTGGCAGCCGAGGAATTTGACAATGTCCGTGTGGTCGATTCCCGGAACTTGTCTACCGGCCAGGGGCTTGTTGTTCTGAAAGCCTGTGAGCTTGCCAAAACCTGTGAAAGCCTGGACGAGCTGCAGAATAAGCTGAACGAATTTACCTCCAAGGTGGAAGCCAGCTTCCTGCTGGACCGTCTGGAATACATGGTAAAGGGTGGCCGTTGCTCCGCTGTTGTGGCTTTGGGCGCAAACCTTCTGAATCTAAAGCCTTGCATTGAAGTCAAAAACGGCAAGATGAGTGTTGTTAAAAAGTACCGTGGCAATTATGCCAAGTGTCTTTCCAGCTATGTTAAGGACCGCTTAAGCGGCCGTGATGATCTGGATAAGGGCACGCTGTTCGTTACCAGAACACCTGTTACTGACGAATGTCTGCAGGCTGTCTCCGACACCGTTAAGGAATACAACGATTTTGAAAACACATACTGGACCGAAGCCGGCTGCACAGTTTCCTGCCACTGTGGTCCCGGAACATTGGGTGTTCTGTTTGTTCGCAAATAAAAGCCAAGGGTCTGTTGCAAAAATTAAAGATCTATCTTTAGAATTTGGTGGCGACGATTAGTCGCCTGCCGGCGATCACAGATCGCCACCCACGTCCGCAGGACGTAGATATTTGTATCATTTAAGGGTGTGTTGCAGTATTTTGCAACACACCCTTTTCTCATGTTGGAAATGAAGCAGTGATCCTCAGGCAATTATTGTCTTCAGGTTTTGCCACGATCTTTCCGTTATGCGCATTTACGATAGCCTTTGCCATAGACAGACCAATTCCGTAACCGCCTGTTTGGGTATTCCGGGATGGATCTGCTCGGTAAAAGCGGTCAAACAAGTGATTTAGTTCTTCCTTTCGGATCGGATAGACCGATTGGTTCACTACCGACAGCACCACAGTTCTGTTCTGCCGTTCAGCCTTCAGCAGGATCGGCGTTCCCTCCGGAGAATATTTGATCGCATTGTCCAGAAGAAGACCCACCAACTGTTCGATGGATCTGTCATTGCCGCGAATACTCAACATCGGCTGGATCTCAGAGAAAAGCTGTTTATTCTGGGTCTTTGCCAACGCAGAAAAGGACGCTGCCACCTCGCTGACTACATCCGATAACGGAAATTCGATCATATGCATCTGTGTTTCGGATTCTTCCATTCGGGATAAGAATATCAGGTCATTGGTCAGTGTAGCCAAACGGTTGGTCTGCTTGCGGATGTCCGTCAGCCATTCATTCTCTCCTGATTCTATTTCAAGCACATCCACATCCGCATTGATAATGGTCAGTGGTGTTTTGATCTCATGCCCTGCATCCGTAACGAAGCGTTTTTGCTTCTCGTAGTTGTCGGAGAAGGGCCGGATAATACGGATAGAAGAAAATGCAACCACCGTAAATACAACAATATAGCAAATCAGCGCAATTACAATACTGGTATCCAGGAAGCTTCGAAATGCATCCAGCTTTCTTCCGCAATCCAAAAAGATGATTCGTATATTATTTTGCTCTGCACGAACATTGTAGCGGTAATCATCCAAAAAGCCTTTGTTTTTACCGCCGTTGATCACCGTACTGGAAAATGTCAGCGCTTCCGATCTGTCAACCGCTGCGATCCGACTGGTATCGATCTGCACCGGATCTCCGGTCAGTCCATTTAGGATAACGGAGAAATACCGGGTCTCAAAGGGTATCTCGGGAGACAATTCCGGGGGTAATTCCATCGGTCTGGTGTATTCAAACCGTTCCGGAAACATCCCTTTATTCTCCGAAAGGATCTCCAAAAGCGCGTCTGCATCCTGGACTACGCTGCAGTAGTTCACGATGTTGATGCCTGCAACGATCAGAACCAATACCAGCAATAACGCGATCATCGTTACGGCAATCAGTCTTGTTTGCAATTTCTTGATCATAGGATTTCCTCCAGAGAATAACCGGCATTACGAGCCACCTTGATCTGAATGTTCGCATTGAGTGCTGAGAGCTTTTTCCGAAGGTAGGAAATATAGACCCACACAACATTGATCTCCGAATCGGAATCATAGCCCCAGATCTTCTCCATAAACCGTTCCGTGGAGATCAGGCAATGGGGATTCATCATCAAAAACTGCATCATCTGATATTCCTTATTGGCAAGACGAAAGCTTCCGGTCGGTGAGGACAGCTCAAACGTGGCCTGATCCAGGGAAATGTTCCCAAAAGTCAAACGGTTATCCGATTCTCCCGGTCGTCTGGTAACTGCACGCAAACGGGCCAGCAGCTCTCTGGAATCAAAGGGCTTTGTAATGTAATCATTGGCGCCACTGTCAAGACCTATGATCTTGTCTTCAACTTCCGATTTCGCGGTCAGCATGATTACCGGAATAGGATCACCCTTTCTGCGGAGGGTCTGCAGAACAGCGATCCCATCTACCTTGGGCATCATCACATCCAGAATTGCCACATCGTACGAACCGGATTCCAAATAGTCCAGCGCATCCTGTCCATTATGGACTGTGTCAACAGTATAAAAATTTTTCTCCAGAATTTTTGTGAGTGCCCGCGCCAGAGACACTTCATCCTCAGCAAAAAGAATCCGCAAGTCGATCACCCCTTTTACTCAAAATTAACGATCCTACATTAAGTTTAATTTAAATATTCACAAAAAGCAAGGTTTAAGGTTCGCCTTAGGTTGCCGAAATATACTCATAGTCAGCAACAGGAGGTTTTTGACTATGTCCTACCAATCCGTATTTGCGCGGTATGAGCTTAAATATTTGCTTAACCAGAAGCAAAAGCAAGCAATACTGGACGCAATGATGCCATATATGAAGCTCGACCAATATGGCCGGACTACCATCCGGAATATCTACTATGATACGAACAGCTATCGCTTGATCCGTCATTCCATCGAAAAACCGGTTTACAAGGAAAAGCTGCGTATCCGCAGTTACACCCGGGCGCAGGCTGACAGCACAGTGTTTGTGGAGCTGAAGAAAAAATACGATTCTGTGGTCTATAAACGACGGCTGGCAATACCGGAGCAGGATGCGCTTCAATGGTTATCCGGTAAAGAACCATGCAGGCAAACTTCACAGATCTCCGAAGAGATCAACTATTTTATGAAATACTATCAGACCTTGCAGCCATCTGTATTTCTCTCTTACGAACGGGAGGCTTACTTCAGTATGGACAAGTCTGATTTCCGCGTAACATTTGATGACACCATTCTTTGCCGTGAAACAGATATATCCTTGCGATCAGATGTCTACGGAGCATCTCTGCTCCCGGAAGGTATGGTCCTGATGGAGATCAAGTGTTCCGGCGGAATTCCCTTATGGATGGCTAAGGTCCTCTCTGAAGAGGGCATATTCAAAACGAACTTTTCCAAATATGGAATCGCTTATCAATCAATTATCTATCCCAAATTAAAGGAGACTGCAAACTATGCTTGACACATTATTCAGAGGAATCTTCGATAGCGCTATAACCTCCGTGATCTCTGTTGCAGATTTTATGCTCTGCATGGGCTTTTCCCTTCTGCTGGGTCTGATCATGGTGCTCAGCTATATGTACCGCAATCGGTATACCAAAAGCTTTGCCATGACGCTGGCACTGCTGCCAGCGGTGGTCTGCGTGGTCATCATGCTCGTTAACGGCAATGTAGGTACCGGAGTCGCTGTTGCCGGAGCATTTAGCCTGGTCCGTTTCCGCAGTGTTCCCGGCTCTGCCAGAGAGATCTGTGCAATATTCATTGCAATGGGAGCCGGCTTGATCGTGGGTATGGGCTATCTGGGCTTCGGTCTGCTGTTCACCATTGTGATGTGTGTGGTATTTATAATTTACAACCGCCTTGATCTGGGTGCCAGCAAGCGATCCCTGCTGTATAAGACCATAAGCATTACCATTCCCGAGGATCTGGACTATACAGACGCTTTTACAGATATTTTCAGGAAATACACATCAGCCTATGCGCTAACCCGTGTAAAAACGACCAATATGGGCAGCATGTTCCGTCTGACATACGATCTAACATTAAAAGATTTCACCACCGAAAAAGAAATGATCGATAAGATTCGCTGCA
>CAYLNV010000010.1:0-14846 GCA_964385085.1 uncultured Oscillospiraceae bacterium | reverse complement strand
CTTCACGACGCTTCATACCTACACGGACAGCAGAGGCGCTGCGATGGTGTCCGTCGGCAATATAAAGATTATCAATACCCGCAAACTCGGTGCAGATCATTTCGATCACAGCCGGGTCATCGATCACCCAGACTGTATGGCCGATATCATCCTCACTTACAAAATCGTAAACAGGTACTTTAGACACCATTGTATCGTTCACAAGCTTATTGATGCTTTCCTTTGCCCGGTATGTCAGGAAGATCGGTCCGGTGTTTGCATCGCAGTGATCCACATGATCGATCCGGTCCTGCTCCTTATCCGCTCTGGTCAGCTCGTGCTTTTTGATCACATTGTTCATATAATCGTCAATGGATGCACAACCGACGATACCGATCTGTGAGCGTCCGTTCATCACCTGCTTATAGATATAAAAGCAAGGTCTTTCATCCTGCATAAAAATGCCATCGGCGATCATTTTATTCAGATTATCTCTGGCTTTTTCGTAAACACGGGTATCGTACAGATCAATTGCCGGGTCAAGATCGATTTCAGCCTTATCTACGTGCAGGAAGGAATAGGCATTTCCCGCAGCCATCGCTCTGGCTTCCTCACTGTTCATCACATCGTACGGGAGTGCCGCTACCTTATTTGCAAGCACCGGCACAGGCCTTACCGCCCGAAAAGGTCTGATAATAGACATACCTTCTGTCTCCTTTTATTTATACTCAGTTACGAACATATTGAGGCGCTCTGTAAGCGCCTCAATATGTTTCTTTCATAGCAATTATCCACCGTAAATTTTGTCGCACAGCCTCTGGATATGCAACGCGGTCTGTGCGTTATCATAGCAAGGTGTTCCGTCAAGCACGGCATTGTTAAAAGCGGTAAACTGCTTTTGATAGAGATTGCTGCCGGTGCCGGTAAAGGTCTGGTGCTCAGCAACCGTTCTGGATTGCTGGGCATCATAACTACCCTGGGGAGAATACACATACCGCATAGTACCGACTTCCTCCTGGCCCAATGTTCCCTCGGCATAGAGACTGCCGGTAGTGCCGTAAATCTCCAGTCGCGAAGCGGCACAATTGTCCGGGATATTAAAGTTAACATCGATATGTCCCAGCACACCCTTCTTGGAACGGAACATAATCACGGCGCTGTCCTCAACCGGATACCCGAATGTCCGGGTTGCAAAATATGCCTGGCAATCGGTGATCTCATCGCCGGTAATGCTGCCAAACAGTTCCATACAGTGAACTGCCAGATCCATAATGCAGCCACCGCCGGAAAGAGCAGGGTTCTGCCGCCAGGCACCGGGAATATCCGGATACCAGCAGGAAAACTGCATCCGCACCAAATTCACCTGCCCCAGCTTTCCGTCGGCGATCATCTGCCGGGCTTGCCGGTGAAGGTTATGGTAGCCCATCATATAGCCCACCGTCAGATGCTTGCCCGCCTTCATAAAGGCATCCACGATCTGCTTTCCTTCCTCGGCATTCATTGCCAGCGGCTTTTCCATAAAGACATTTACACCATACTTCAGCGCTAGCATAGCCTGCTCATAATGGCAAAACACCGGAGTGGCAATATAGACAGCGTCAAAGTCTGCACTTCTGAGCATTTCCTCAGCATCAGTATACCAGACCGGGATGCGGTACTTTTCTGCCACATCCTTTGCCATTTCCGGATTGCGGTCCATAACTGCTATAAGCTGATTGTCAGGATCTGAAAGCAGAGCAGGGATCCCACGTCGGTCGGCAATGCCGCCGGCTCCAATTACACACCATTTCATTCTTGTTCTCCTCCTTGTTGATCACGGCAGCAGCCGCTTTGCTTTTTCTTATCAGCGAGCCCGGCCTTATGTATCCTTTTGCATACTATCGCCGGAGATCACAACACCGTACGCGGCGACCTGAGGGATCAGCGTAAAGTCGGTGATCTCACCGGCATCCACAGCCGTAACCGTAATATAAATGTTGTCGTTGGCAGAATACTTGGATGCCCAGGCAGCGGAAAATGCTGCATCAGCATAAGCCACAACAGGTGTCTGCTGATCTTCCCATGTCAGGTAGGCCTGGATGCGCATATCCGTAGCCGTATCGATCAGCTCGCAAGCAGCCTTGTTGGAAAACTTGACCTGGAACCAGTACTTGGGTGTTCCTGTCTTGCCGGTAACGGCAACAGGTATGACCTCTACATTGTAGAATGAATAGGCATTTTCTTCCTCATCAAGCAGAGGCAACTGACCGTTGTCCTGGTTCAGCAGCAGTTCCTCATCCACACAAAGCTTAGCGCCACCGTCAGTAGAGTCAACGATCTGCGCACCGGGAGCAGAAGCATCCACAGACAGCACATTCAGTGTGTAGCCATTCAGATCCAAAACTGCGCTGTCGGGCAACACCAGATCCGCTTCCACCACATCGCAGCTCAGCTTCACCGCTTCTTCTCCATTGGCTGTCTGATATGCAAATGCATCCTCCAGCGTCAGAAAATATTGGCCATTCACTTCCGCAATCGCCTCCTCTGCGCTGACTAACTCTGTCAAGACCAGGGTGTCAAGATAAATACTGCTTGTGTTCGCGCTGGTCTGCCGGAATACGACGATATAATCCCCCGCCGCTTCACAAGTCCAGGTCTCCGCAACAGTATGGGTCAGCCCTTTGCTTGTGATCTGCCCAACCGGTGTGTTTTCTTCCAGAAGCGCAGGGATCGTAGAAACAGTTTCCCGATCAGAAACAGATGTATATCCAGTTTCGGTGGTCAGGATATATACATCCAAATTGGTTACTGAATAGAAGAAGCTTGCCGTCATCTGATATACCCCGGCTTCCGGCACGCAAATGCGGATCGCACCCCAGCCGCTTCCGGTGGAACTGAGACTTATTTTCAGACCCTTCTTCGAGCCTGCTGTTACCGTTGCATCCTTGAACAGATTTTTATCCGCGCTCGCTCCTTTAAACGCTTCCGGCGCCCAGTTTATCGTATCGGAATAGGCCTTGAAGAACCAGTTGTATACCGACATTTTTTTCGTTCCTACAGTAACCTTCGCAGAGTAAAGGTTATTGTCCGCTCCATTGAAGGCTTCGGAGATCGTCTCAGTACTGCTTTCAACAGTGCTGTTCATAAAGTCCGAATTATCATAGAGCTTAAAATCATAGATATATTGGGCAGATGTGGTATTCTTGATCTCTACCAGTTTTTCCTCTGCTGCTGTCAGATACTTTGTGTTAACCAGCGCCTTGCTGTCCTCCGGCAGTGCCTCATAGGCTTCTCTTGCGGCAACCACCGCCGCCTCATCTCTGCGGGAGGTAACCTCCAGTGCAAAGATCTGCTCCTGCACAGTATTCGCATCGGTATCCTGGCTCAGCATAACCGCCAAATCACAGATGGTGAGCAGGGTCTCATAATTTTTCACATAGCCCTGCAGACGGGAACTCAGATCATTGTAAGTACCCAACAGCACTGTCAGTGTATCCACAGAATTTGCGCTGACCTTGTCCGAAGCTGCTTCGATCTGCAGCTCCAGAAGCTCGGCCTCCGCTTCCTGCAGAATATAATTTTTCTGGACCAGTGCCTTGTCTCTCAAAGACAGGCCATCATAAGCTTCCCGGGCAGCAGCAACAGCCTCTGCAGATGCCAGGGTAATATCGCCCAGGGCAGCGATCTGTGCATCCACTTCCTTCGCCTTTGTCCAATCGCTGTCTGTTACATTGATGGGCAGCATATACAGGCTCGTACCGCTGACATAATACAAATTGTTGTTTGCGCCGATGGCAAAGGTTTTCGGCTTTGCATCCATGATCTGCGTGCAGTCTGTAACCACGAGCTGGCCAACAGGTGCATCCCAGTCTTCCAGTTGGATATGGTATGTGCCCATATTGCTGGCGAAGAAGCTCATATACACGCTGTTGTTCTCCGGATCAAATGCCACCTTCCGGTTGGCTCTTGCCATACTGCTGCTGGTGGTATATTTGCTGTGCGCCATATCCTGTATGACCTGCACAGTAAAGGTCTTTAAGGTCTGATCGTAAGTGAAGCAAAACAGAACATCGGACACAGCACTCCACAAACGGCCCTCATCGTCTGCGGTTATACCGCCGATATAGGAGATGTCCAGGATCTCGCCGTTTTTCTGCGGCAGATAATCCGGAATGTACTCTCTCAGGTCCAGAACTGCCTCGATCTCCATATTCTTATAGTCAAACACAAAGATCATTGCAGACTGACCGCTCTTTGTGCCGGCACCGGAGCCGCCTTCTGTGGTGGTACAGCCGTAGAGCAGTCCGTTGCTGTAAGCAATGCCGTTGACAGACAGATCCCAAAGCTCGCTAAACTCTGCGTCAATGATCTTCTCACCTTTGACCGAGGTCTCCTTGAAACGGATAAAATCCTCCGTGCCGGTTTCGGTGTCATACACTCCGATACCGCCACCAAACACATAGCTTTCCGGGATCGTTCCGGCAAACACATAGCCGTCGCCGGCAGCCACGGTATGGATACGCTTCTGCTGATATCCTCTCATATTGGAGATCAGGGGCTTAATGATATTACTGTCGGCATCGCCGTTGTAGCCGGTCTTGTTCACAGGGTCAATCTCATAGACCACACAGGCACTGTAATTGCCGGAAACCAGATGGAAGTTGCCGTCGCTGTCTACATAGTAGGTCTGGCTGTCGGTCTGACCACCGGTAATATATCTGGAAGTGATGGTTTCAGTCTTTGTGTCGAAGGCCACACAATTCCAGTTGTTCCACGCACCAATATAGAGAACATCATCGTATGTTGTACCGATGTTCAGATCGGAGCCGCCTGCGCCCTCATACTGGGTCTGGAACAGACCGGTGGCACTGATCTTGCTGAAGCTGCTAAAGTTGAACAAGCGGGGATTGGTAGGCGTTCCGCCGTAGGAGAACAGATAGGGCTCTTCTGTTCCGTCGCCATCTCGGTCCAAGGTTACCAGAGTCCTTGAACCGGTGCGGAAACCGTAGCCGCCGCTGCCCACGCGGGACAACGTTCCGGTACTTATATCATAGCAGAACATTCCCACCTTGCTGGATTCAAAATATTGCTTGCCGTCGATCACCTCAGTGGCATGGCCGGACATGCCTGTTTCCCAAAGGTCCTCTGCTTTGGAGGATGCTGCGATAATGCCCTTTGCGGTAGCATTCTTATAGGTAACCAGCGTAAAGGTAGAAAGATCGATCAGAACCATACCGGAAGCGCCGCTGGCACCCACGATCAAATATTTATCGCCCAACACAGACATACCGCGCATCGTGCTGATGTTGCTCAACTGAGAGGAAACATCCACTGCGCCAACCACTGTACCCTGATCTATATCATATTTTACGATAATATCATAGCTGTCGCTGTCTGCCCAGCCGTAAAGATAGCCATCCAGGTAGTACACAGTGCGCACACCGCCGCTGTCTTCTGCGCTTTCTGTATCACCCTCTGCGATCACGCCAGCCATTTCCTGAATTTCCTGACAGACCATATCACCAAGGTCCACAAAGGTTTTGGCATCCATATCATACTGGACCATATGGCCACCGTAAAGCGTGCCAAAGTAGATCTTGCCGTCAGCGCCTGCGTGGACACCTTGTATATGCCCTTCATCGCTGAGGGTATCAACGCTTCTGAAATCAGGGGTGATCTTGCCGGTCATTGTGGCGGTGTCGAAAATAAACATTTTCCTGCCGTCACCGCCAACGATCACCTTTCCGTCTTCGGTTGTGGTGGCAGAAGTAGGGTAGTAAAGACCGGAGCTCACTAAATCGACCAATTCCCACCCATCCAGATCGTAGATCGCCATTTTTCCGCCTTCAAGAGGCAGGAAGAAATAATCCCGCCCATTCAGCTCATACAACGCGCCCATCGAGCCGTTGTCAGAAGTGGTGATGGTGTTCTGGCTGACAAGGATCGGGCGGATATGATCCTGCGCCTCAAGGGTCTGATTGGCAGACTCTCCTGCAATAAATGTCAGGCTGTTCAGACTTATATAGCTGTTGCCTGCAATGGGAGCTTTCTGATAGTTTTCGTAAACAACAATGTATTCTTTGTCTGCTTCAAGGGTACATTTCCCCAGATAGACAGAATTCACACCGGTAGTCGTACACTCATAAAGTGCTGCCATACCGATCCGGTTATCCGGATCCATTGCATTTTG
Organism: uncultured Oscillospiraceae bacterium; assembly: GCA_964385085.1. Taxonomy (GTDB): domain Bacteria; phylum Bacillota; class Clostridia; order Oscillospirales; family Oscillospiraceae; genus Faecousia. Next base: position 8,698 of record CAYLNV010000010.1, on the reverse strand, counting down.
GATATATTCCCGACGGGCAAGCACCGTATCGTGGTCTATGGATGCTTCCCCTTGTGCTTCGAGAATATATACAGAAACCATACCGCTACCACTGTACTGATAAAAGCTCAGGTCTACGGCAAACTCGCCATCCCCGGGACTTTTAATGCGGTATGCGATCCAGGCACCCTGAGAGAACACACCACGAATGCCCCAGGATTTGTAAAATCTAGCATTGCTGCCCGGTAAATGCTCCGTTTCGGTGGTTGTACCGCACATACCGGAGCTGGCACTTTCATAAGTCCAGTTCAAATCACCGGCTGCAAACCTGTCCGGAATGGTCTTCTGACATGTACTGCTTCCCAAATCACCAGTCAGAGTCTTAGCCACCATATTCGGTTGACCGGAAGCTTCATCCTCCGGTAATTTGTTATAGTTGGAAAACTGGTCAAAATTATATGTAACCTGCGTTTCAGCCGCATAGGCTGCCGGAACGATGCAGGATACCATCATACACATCAGCAGCAATGCTGCCAAAAGCTTCTTCGTGCTGTTTTTCAATGTATTCCCTCCCTGTTTATGCTTTCAATGTAAAACAGAATGAATCAGGCTCAGATCATAAATTAAAACGGTGTATGTTTGATCCTCTGTGGAAATCCCCCTGGTGGGAACACCAGGGGGGTTTCCTATTGTTCAAAAGGATCATGCACCTTTGTGCATCGCATCGCCGGAGATGACAACACCGTAAGCAGCAACCTGCGGTGCCAGCGCGAAGTCGGTGATCTCACCGGCATCTACAGCAGTTACAGTGATGTAAATGCTGTCGTTGGCAGCGTACTTGCTTGCCCAGGCAGCGGAGAATGCAGCGTCAGCAGAAGCCACAGCGACCGCATCGCCCATGTCATCCCAAGTCAGGTCAGCCTGGATGCGCAGATCGGTATACGCATCGATCATATCGCAGGCGCCCTTGTTGGAGAACTTGACCTGGAACCAGTACTTGGGAGTGCCGGACTTGCCGGTAACGGTAACAGGTACGATCTCCACATTAAACAGGTAGTAGTGGCCATTTGCCTTATCGTACAGGGGCAACTGCGGGTTATTCTCGTTGAAATCGACCTCATCAACCATCAGCATACCAGCGCCATCGGTAGAGTCGATAACCATTGCACCGGGAGCGATCGCAGAAACAGAATCTGCAACCAGCATCTGTCCGTTCAGGTTCAGGGTTACGCCAGCAGGAACAACCACTTCATCCGCAATGGCAAAATCCAGCAGATGGATGGTGTCGCCGTATTCGGCAGCTTCTACAGCCTCTGCAAAGGTATTATAAGCAGCACCGCCAACACCGGCTGCGGCTGTCTCAATGACAGGAGTCAGGGCAATACCCTTCAGGTAGGGATCGTAGTTATTAGAAGCTGTTGTGGTGATTGCCACCAGGAAGTCGCCACCGGCATCAACAGTAACCTGACCAACCTCGCAGAGAGTGTTCTTCTTCACATCTACTGCACCAACCAGATTAGCCTGTGCCTCGTCAGTGATATTATTCTTTACAAATGTATCGCCAACATAGGTGCTGTAATCAGCATGGGCATCGATAAAGTAGACATTGGCAGTGTAGTTGTAAGCGCCACCATCCAGAGACAAAGTGTATGTGCCAGCCTTGGGGACGCGGATCATAAAGGATGTGAACTGCAGGAAGTCAGATGTAGTACCTGTAAACTCAGATTTATAGACTGTACCGGTAGTCATCTGTGCAGGATCATAGATCTCATGTGCCTTCATATCGGCGCTCAGTTTTGTATGATCGGTGCTGGCATATACGGCATCGGGACGCCAGTTCAGAGACTTGGGATAGCCAGAGCCGTCATCTGCATAGACTGCTTTATACAGTCTGCCAAGCTCAGTGGGATTACCTTCTGCATCGCGGGCAAGCACAACGCCATCCATACTATAGAAATTAGAACCACTGCTGGTCAGAGACGCTTCGATCTTCTGATAGGAAGTAACGGTTGTAGTTTCGCCGGTTTCCTCGTTTGTTACTTCCTCGGTTACTGTCGTATAACGGTCGGTAACCAGGCTGTAGTAGGGATTGGACTCGTCAAACAGATTGAAGTTGTAATATTGTGCATCTGCTTCCGTGAGCTTGTCGTCTGTTTCCAAGGTGATGTCATACAGGAAAATTTCTCTTGTCTTAATGTAAGGACAATCCAGTACCAAAATGTACTCGCCATCCAAGTAACCGGCAGAGATCTGCTGATTCTCTTCTACCAGATTTGCTTCCTTGTAGTAAATCACATTGGCAGGTGTCATCAGCGCTGCGATCTCCTCTGCAGTCATTGCCTCAGAGGTTGCGGGGAATAGGTATGCAGTCAGAGGGCCGTTTGCAGCACGACCGGTATTCAGGGAAATGTTATAGTTGTCGCCAACCTTTACACGGAAGCGAAGGGCTGCCCAGTCATCGGTTTTCGCTTCGGTATTCGGAGTACTGATCCACAGACCGCCTCTGTTGGTGCTATTAAAGAGGAAGTTTGCATCGGTGAAAGTTGCAGAATAGGTTTCTACCTTCCAATCCATCTTGCCCTCTGCATAGAGGGAATCGGTGTAAGCACGGAGAGTAGTACCGCCCAGATCATCTGCAAAGGTCGTTTTCTTGTTAGTGATCTGGTCGAACACCGGATCACTAATGTCGTACAGACCGGTGAGGATGGTCTGAGAATTCGTAACCTCGTTACTTACGATCTCGTCGCAAGAAAGCTGCTCCAGCTTCATCTCACCAAAATAGAAGTAACCCGCGGTCGCCTTATAAACAACAACATACTCACCCGCTGTCAGGAAAGCCTTGTTGAAGGTAACGGTGCTTTCAGAAGCAAGCAGCGTCTTTGTACCGACACAGTAGGTATCATCAGCGGTCTGGGTAGCAATGTCAGAAACCTCCGCCAGAGGGATCAGGTATGCGGTAACATCGCCGGTCAACTTTGCATAGTTATTTGTAACAGTTGTTTCACCGATCACATAGCTTGCGGTTCTGTCCAGCGTAAAGGACAGGTACATATCACCGTTGGCAGGGACCTTGATCTGGTAAGCGCCCAAGTCGCCTGCAGCCTTAATATAGGGCTGGTAGCCGGTATAAGCACGGTAGCCGGCGATGCTGCTGGAATAAGATTTCCAACCCAGTGCAGCATAATTCGTGCTGGAGCCGACATTGCTTACCTTAATAGCAGAACCGGTAATCAGCGCACCGTCTTTGAGCAGCACCTTATTATAGGTGTGGCTTGCCCAAGTGGAAAAGTCAGCAGTCAGGTCGAAGGGTGTGATATCGTAGTTTGCTACGGTCTTCTTCTCATAAGCTGCGCCGTTAAGGCTCATTTCGCACAGAACGAAATTCTCTGCAGTAGCGGTATAAACCACCACGACCTCGTCAGAATCAATGCGGACCTTATCGAAGCTCAGCTCGGTCTGGCTGGAAGATACAGAAACAGTACCCACACTGTACTTGTCGGTCATCAGGCTTCTGATGGCAACCTGCTCGGCAGTGAGAGCAGTTTCGCCTTCAGAAACTTCGGGGATCACTGCGTTTGCAACTGCCTCGTTTACAACAGACAGCGGGATGATGTAGGCGGTGACATTGCCCTTCCAGGTTTTCTGGCCATTGGTCCAGGGTGCGCCCTCAGCAGGATCGCTCTTGTCCATTGTGATCTTCAGGTTGTAAGCACCGGGCTCACTGACTCTTAGCTGCAGCGCAGCGAAGGAGTTCGCGTCATCCAGGCGAGGCTGGAGCATAGTATTCTTACGGTATTGATATGCGCTGCTGTCGGTCGCATAAAAGCGCCAGTTTAATGTCTTGGCATTATAGGACGTGGTAATTTTGGAAAGGCCAGCGACATCTACAGTTGTCTTGTAACCGCTGGAGCCTGCAAAGGATGTGTTCCAACCGGACAAGTTGGTGTGGTCGGTCTGGGACAGATCAGCCAGACGAATGGGATAGGTTTCTGCTACGTTAGCAGAGGGAGATTCGACAGCCTCGTCTTCTGCAAACACGACGGGGACCATCAAAGTTGCCAGAATGCACAAAGTCAGAGCCAGTGCAACCAGGCGCTTGAAGTTTGTCTTCATAGTCTTTTCCTCCTAAGCAATTTATTTTTTGTACCGGACAGCCAGTGCGTTTATTTAACCCTATACCGTAGTACAGGTGAGCTACGATGGCCATTAATTTTTAACCTGCTGTAATTATATCAAACCCCAAACAGAAATACTATATACAATTATGCTTATTTGATGTACTATCCTGCTAACATAACTTTGTATAACCGCAGGGCCCTTCTTCCGTTTACAATATATTTTAAGCAAAAAAGCTGTGGAACACAATGCACAAACACAATCAATATTAGCACTGGATTGCCCAAATTATTAAATTAAGCATTTTTAGCAGTTGCCATACATTCAACAAACACAATTTCTTCCTTTTTTTCTCCCCAAAAAGCAAATTAGGTCAAAATTGTGCTAATTTTTGCACGTTCTGTATATTGCATTATTATTTCCAAGGGCTATAATTGTACTTACAAAGGAGGTGCTGATAATTGGGCGATATTAAGGGTATTAAAAAAATCGACATTCATGCACACGCAAACGCATTTGGTAAATATATGCCGCCGTTCAAGGAGAACAAACCGGATTCTTACTTTATTAATCCGGAGCAGCTTCTGAATTTTTACGATCAGCTGGGAATAGAAAAGGGTGTTCTTCTTGCCATCAATGCACCGGAAGGCTTCCCCGCTCCCCTGCCCAGCGAGACCTGCAAATGGGTCTCAGAGCAATATCCTGACCGGTTTTATTGGTTCTGCGGTATAGACCCCAGAGTTGCTCCAATCAAAGCAAGCGGCAGGTTGAGCCGCATTATCGGCCACTACAAAGAGCTGGGTGCAAAGGGCGTTGGTGAGATCACCGCATTGATGGATATGGACGATCCCCAGGTAGAAAACCTCTTTTCTGCCTGTGAGGAATGTGATATGCCTGTTATGATCCATATCTCCAGTTCCTATGAGGATGCCTACGGTCTTTATGACGATGTGGGTCTGCCGCGGCTGGAGAAGCTCCTTCGCAGCCATCCGAATTTGAAGGTGATCGGTCATTCCCAGCCCTTCTGGGCGGAAATTTCCGGGGATATTACACCAGAAAACCGAGGCATCCTTTCTAAGGAAAAGGTTGCAGAAGGTGGTGCAGTTGTGCATCTGATGCGGGAGTATCCCAATCTGTACTGCGATTATTCCGCAGGCAGCGGATGCAATGCGTTCACCCGGGACGAAGAATTCACTGCACAGTTTATTGAAGAATTTCACGAACGGGTTTTGTACGGCTGTGATTTCTGCTTCACTTATAATACAGCCCCCTTCCTTCTGCGCAGCACCCTTGACCGGATGCTGGACGAAGGAAAGATCAGCCCGGAGCACTACAAAGAATTTGTTCGCGGAAACGCAATAAAGCTTTTAAAACTGGAGGAAGAATAGTATGGAAAAATTAGCATTATTGGGTGGCACACCTGTTATTAAAGAAAATGAAGCGCCCGAGGAATTATTTAAGTGGCCGATCATTACCCAAGAAGATAAGGAAGCAGCAATGAATGTGATCCTGAATAACACTTTTTCCGGCACAGATATTACCGCAAAATTTCAAGAGGAATTTGCTGCCTGGCAGGGTACGAAATACGCAGTTGCTTATCCCAACGGCACAATGGCGCTTGCCTGTGCTATGTTTGCCATCGGTCTGGGCAGAGGGGATGAAATCATCTGTCCCACCAAGACTTACTGGGCAAGCATCACTTCTGCCCTCACCTTCGGTGCTGTGCCTGTTTTCTGTAACATCAGCAAGGAAGACCTCTGCTTGGATCCGGATGATCTGGAGCGGTGTATCACCCCTAAGACCAAGGCAATTATGGTGGTACACTATTTGGCTCACCCCTGTGATATGGACCGGATCATGGCCATTGCCAAAAAGCACAATCTGCTGGTGATCGAAGATGTATCCCATGCACAAGGCGGTATGTACAAGGGCAAAAAGCTGGGTACCTTTGGTGATGTATCTGCTATGAGTCTTATGAGCGGAAAATCCTTCGCCGCCGGTGAATTAGGCATTCTGGTAACCGACAACCGCAAATACTACGAGCGTTCCATCGCATACGGCCAATACGAACAGAATAGCGAACGGAACATTCAGCAATGCGAGGATCTGAAGCCCTATTTACATATTGCACTGGGCGGTGTAAAGGGCAGAGCCAATCAGCTTTGTGTAGAGCTGGCAAGAGGTCAACTGAAGCACTATGACGAGCGCTGTGCGGAGATCCGGAAGGCAGTCAACTACTTCTGGGATCTTCTGGAAGGTCTTCCCGGCATTCGTCCCATCCGTGTAGACGAGTCCACAGGCTCCAATATGGCTGGCTGGTATATTCCCCACGGTATTTATCACCCCGAGGAGTTGGGCGGGCTTTCCGTCAACAAGTTCTGCGAGGCTGTTCGGGCAGAGATCGACTTTAAGTGCTCCCCCGGCGCTAACCGCTGCCTGCACACCCACAATCTGTTTAAGACCTTTGACTTTGCTCACGCAGGTGTCCCCACTGTTACAGAATTTACAGACCGGGATGTCCGCGAAGAAAACACCAAATGCGATCCCTCTGTAGATATCAACTGCTTCTCTGCCCCCTGGTTCAAGCAATTTGACAAGGAATGGATCGAAAAATTTGCAAGAGGCTACCGTAAGGTAATTGAAAACTACACCCAATTGCTGGAATCAGACGAGAAGACTTCGCAAGGCGGCAGATGGTTTGGCACAGAAAACAACTAAACACAAGGGTGTGATAGATCGTGCATTGGAATAATGGCTGCAGAATCACAGTAGGCAAGACTTCCCGGGTCCATAATCCAGATACAATTACACAGGAAGAGCCCCTACACGAAGAAATCGAAATCAAATATTTCTATGACGGCACTGCTACCTTATTAATAGAATCCCAAACGGTCAATGTGAAAGCCGGAGATATCGTGGTGATCAACCCCTATGAATTCCACGCAACGGCAAATACCGGTAAGAACCAGGGGAAATATCATCTTTATATGATTCCTTTGGATTATTTTTCCGGTATTCCGGAACTGGATCTGGACAAGCAATTTGTTCTTGAGAACAAACGCTTTCAAACCCATTACTCCGGAGATTCCGAAATGTGTACATTCCTTGAAAGAGCGGCACAGGAAGCACTGCAGCAGCAGCCTGGCTGTGAAGTAATGATCAAAGGCCTGCTGATAGGTTTCTTCGCCCTTTTGGGGCGCAAAGGCATTATAGAAACCGAAAACACCTGCTCTCAAAAGAAAATGCTGCGGTTATATTCTGTGATCAAGCCGGCTCTGCATTGTATAAAAAACGAGTATCACCGCACTTTGTCTGTGGATGAAATGGCAGAGCTCTGCAAGGTGAGCAAGCATTATTTTTGCCGTTCATTCAAAGCGGTAACAGGAAAAGGTCCTATGGAATACTTGCGGGATTTCCGCCTGCGCATGGCAAATGCGCTGCTGTCCGGAACCACCAAAAGTATTGCAGAAATTTCAGAACTGTGTGGCTTCGATTATCCAAATTACTTCTCACGCTGCTATAAAAAGTATTACGGAATACCTCCCAGCCACAACCGCAAAAGCAATCTATAAGGAGAAACGAATATGATAAAATATCGCATTGGTATTATCGGCGGAGAGAATTCTCATGCTGATAGCTTTGCCCAAGCATTTAACCTGCCGGATGAAAACGGAAATCTCCCCTATCCGGATTGCCGGGTTACAATGGTCAGCGGTCATTACCCGGATGCCAACCGGACACTGGCAGAAAAATTTGGGATCGATCATGTGGTAGAAGACCCGAAGGAAATGCTTGGAAAAGTAGATGCCGTTCTGATCACTGCCCGGGACGGCAAGTTCCACTGGGAATTTGCCAAGCCCTTTATCGAGGCAGGCATTCCCTTATTCGTGGACAAGCCCTTTACCGCAGATCCTGCCCAGGCAGAGGCGCTGATTGCTTTGGCAAAAGAAAAAGGTGTTCCCCTTTGCGGCGGTTCTTCCATTAAATATGCTGCAGATCTTTTGGAACTAAAGGATTTCATATGTAATACAGATGCCCAGATCATGGGCGGCTCCCTGTCTGCTCCTGTGGAGATCAACAGCGAACACAGCGGTTTTTATTTCTACGCATCCCATCTTGTAGAAATGACTATGGAGCTTTTCGGCTACAACCCAAAAAGCGTTACGGCTGTCAAACACGAAAGCAGTGTATGCTGTATGGTTCACTATGACAATTTCAGTGTCACCAACCATTTCAAGGAAAGATCCAAGCCTTATACCGCAGCCGTTTACGCAAAAGGCATTGTGGAATACCGTCAGTTGGATATTTCCAATATAGAAAATGGCCAATGTGCAGAATTTGTGGAAATGCTCAGAACCGGCAAAATGCAATACACATACGAGCAACTGATCGCACCGGTTTTCTATATGGCTGCAATTATAAAGTCCTATGAAACCGGCTTAACTGTAAATATATAAGATAAGCTAAAAACAAAGACCCGACGGTTAGCGTGATACTCTTAACGGAGTATCACGCTAAACCGCCGGGCCTTTGTTTTGGAAGGAAACGAGTAGGGACACCCCTCCCGGGGTGTCCGCGGACGCCCGAGGACGGGCGTCCCTAC
>CAYLNV010000009.1:0-16470 GCA_964385085.1 uncultured Oscillospiraceae bacterium | reverse complement strand
ACCACCATCACCGGCGTTCTGGTGGCCCTGAAAAATGACTACTTCAACATGGCAATGTATCTGCTTGCCTTTGCCGGCGTTATGATGGGCTTTTTCAAAAAGGAAAAGATCAAGATCGCCGGCAGCCTTTGCTGCGGTCTGGGCCTGATCTTCGTGGGACTTGAAGTGATGAGCAGCGAGCAGGCATTTGGAAATCCCCTGGTTGAAAGTATGTTCACAGAGGTTTTCCAGACGATCAACTTCCCCCCGCTTTTGATCCTGGTCGGCATTATCTTTACTGCACTGATCCAAAGCTCCTCCGCTGCTACCGGTGTTGTGATCACCATGGTCGGTGCCGGTGTGCTTCCCCTGGACCTGGCTCTGTTCATCATCCTCGGTGCCAACATCGGTACTTGTGTAACCGCTCTGCTGGCATCTGTGGGTGCCAATGCCAACTCCAAGCGGGTCGCCCTCATTCACTTTACATTCAATTTGATCGGAACGGTACTGTTTGCTGCCATCATCTGGTTGTTCAAAGATCCGATCGTCAATCTTCTGATCTCTGTCTTCCCCGGAAGCGACCCCATGTCGCTGCAGATGAGAGTATCCTTGTTCCATGTGATCTTTAATGTAACCACCACCCTCATTCTGCTTCCCTTTGTAAAGCAGTTGGTGAATTACTCCTGCATGGTCATTCCGGACAAGAAGGAGACGGAGGATACATTGTCTCTCAAGTTTGTTGACGACAGATTGCTGTCCATGCCTCCGGTTGCCCTTATGCAGGTGAAAAAGGAAATGGACTATATGCTCTCTCTTGTGGAGGAGAATACGCGCCTTGCCTTTGCTGCCATGGACACCGGTGTGGTGGAGTACAGCGAGCAGGTCCGCAAAAACGAGGAGATCATCGACTTCACCAACAAGGCCTTGACCAATTTCCTGATCAAGCTGTCCCTTGATGTGGAGGAAAGTAACGAAAAGATTATCGGCTCTTACTTCCACGTTTTGAACGATCTGGAGCGTATCGGCGACCATGCTGAGAATTTCCACGAGATCGGTGTTGAGATGATCAGCAAAAGCATTTCCTTCTCCGAAAAAGCTATGGGCGGAATCGTGGCTATGCGGGACAGTGTCATGGGCATGTTTGCCATTGCAAAGGATGCCTTTGAAAATCTGAACAGATCGAAGCTGCCTGCTTTGACTGCCTTGGAAGAGGGCGTGGATGAAATGAAGACGGATCTGATCGCTAGCCATTTTGCCCGCCTTGCCGAAGGAAACTGCAGCATGGATGTCAGTCCTTATTATTCCTCTGTGATCCTGGGTCTTGAGCGTGTCGCTGACCATCTTGTGAACGTCGGATACAGTATCGTCAATCCTACAGGTTCTCAAAAAGAGGATGTTTAAGCAAAATATATTCCAAAAAGGGTGTGCTGCAAAATACTGCAGCACACCCTTTTATGATACAAACATCTACGTCCTGCGGACGCAGGGGGCGATCGCCCCTGCAAGTATTAACGATAGTTCCTTGAATTTTGCAAAAGACCCTTATTAGAAGTTTTGGAGCAGGTATTTTTCTGCAGCGGCTGACCACAGGCCGTTATTCTTTTTTACAAGACCGTCAAGGGTCTTAAACCGCGCATCTGTTTCACCCAATGCTGCAAAATCTGCAATGGCAGTCAAAGGTAAGTTAATATGGGTATAGATCAGCTTTTTACCGCCGGGGATGTGGGGCAAATTCACAGTGGTATCAATGGCTGCATCCATACCGCCGATATGGGTGATCATCACCGCGGGGTCGATCCTCCCCTCCCCGATCAGCCGAACAATGTCCAGCATATCCCCGGTGGTGCTGCCGCTGGTGCCAGCAACATGGTGCTGGGCATAATGGACATGATAGAAATTAAAGCTGGCGCTGAAATTCTTATCCAACGGACCGGCAAAAAAGTTCAGGCAGCCGTCAAAGCCCAAAATGGAATCCGCCAATTCTACCACCGCAGGCACAGGAGCATATACAAACACGTCGTCAAAGCCGCTGCCATCCGTCAATGCCAGCAATTCCTCTTTATCTGTGGCTGTGCTGAAAATGAGCTGAATACCGTCTTTTGCCGCCTCCTCCGGCTTAAAGATCTCCTTTGCACGGGCAAGCCGGTCTTCGTTCAGGTCTGTTACCACCAGCATAGCCGGCTTCACATCTCCGTGGAGGGCAATGTCGATGGCCACCAGACCCATAGGACCGCAGCCTGCCAGAATGGCGGTCTTGCCGCCGGGGCGGATATTGGCAAAGGGCTTTAATTCCTCGTCCAGATGCAGGTTTGCCTTGTAACCCCGGATAACACAGGAGGCAGGCTCGATCAAAGAGCCCTTGAAATAGCAATCACTGTCCAACTTCATCAGGTAGCCGTTTTCAATGATGTGGTCATACACCACAGAATATGTAGACACACCGCCGATCTCTCCGAAGGAGTAGCCAACGGTCTGCATCCCCCCAAGGTAGGACAGCACAGGGGGCATAACGACCTTGTCTCCCACCTGGAATCGGTCCTTCCATTTGTCCGTAACCTGAACTACCTCTGCACAAAACTCATGACCAACGATTACAGGATTTTCTGCCACATCATCCGGCACACGGATATGCTTTGCGCCCTGCTTTACAGTCTTATAGGTGGACATACACACGCTGTCGGAGATCACCTTGATGAGGATCTCGCCGTCCTTCAGCGCAGGCAGCTCAAATTCTTCCAGTCTTAAATCATTTTCGCCATACAGGCGCACTGCTTTTGTTTTCATCGTTCTCTCCTAAATTCTTCCTGCGCTGCCGAAGGTTCTGATCTTATCCCTTACAACTTCCTTCATGCCCTTTCTTGCATCCTCAAATACAATAAAGGGCCAGGTGGCAGGATTGTCCACGGAATTGAGCTTCTCCTTCAGGCCTTTGTTCATGGCAGCCACCACATCAGAAAAAATATTGATCTTTGTAATGCCGTGCCGGATGGCATTTTGCATCTGATCGTCCGGTGTGCCGCTGCCGCCATGAAGCACCAGCGGACGGTCGCAGACGGCTGTGATCTCGTCCAGACGGTCGATCCGAAGGGCGGGTGTCTTTTTATAAACACCGTGAGCTGTGCCAATGGCTACCGCCAATGCATCCACATCGGTGATCTCAATGAATTTTACCACCTCTTCCGGCACAGTCAGGCTTTCACCGGGGTCTGTATCCGTTCCTGTTTCGCTGATGCTGCCCACGCTGGCATTGCCCACATGACCCAGCTCAGCCTCAACGGTGATCCCACGGGCATGGGCATACTTTGTTACCTCTGCTGTATTTCCGGCATTGCTTTCAAGATCCAGCACAGAGCCGTCATACATCACAGAGCTGAAGCCTGCATCGATGGCATCCTTAATAAGGCCAAACTCTGTTGCATGGTCTAAGTGGAGACATACAGGGATCTGAAAGTAATTTGATGCTTCCTTCACCATAGATGCTATCAGGGACATTCCCTTTCCTGTAAGGTCCACCCCCAGTGCCATCAGCAAAGCAGGAGACCGCTCCTCCTCGCAGGTCTCCAGGACAGCGCGCATCATTTCATAATTGCTTACATCAAATGCAGGGATCGCATAGTGATTCCTTCTTGCATCCTCCAGCATTTCCTTCATAGAAACAAGCATATTTTTTACTCCTTATTTGTGATATGAGCATCATACCACTTATATTAACATTTGTCAATTACATTTGTTAATTCCGTTGACTTTAGAAGCCCATTATGGTAAAATTTATACAGGCAGGTGAACAAGATGAATGTAAGCAACGACAAGCTCCTGATGTCGGAAGCGGCAACTCTTTACTACGAAAAGAATCATACCCAGCAGGAGATCGCAGATATGATGGGGCTTTCCCGGCAAACGGTTTCCAGGCTTTTGAACGATGCCATTAAGGAAAGCATCGTAGAGATCAAGGTCCACAACCCCAAAAAGGACTGTGCGGAGCTGGAAAAAAGGCTGTGTGAGCAATTCCGGCTGGAAAACTGCATTGTCTGCGGTGTGGCCAGCAGGCACGACTCTGTGCGGAGCTTGATGACTGTTAAGGAAGCGGTGGACTACATTCTTCCTATGATCCGCGGGGGCGGGCTGAATATTGCCCTTTCCTGGGGACGGACCATTGAGCAGTTTATCAATGCCCTGCCGGAGATCTCCACCAGCGGCAACAAGGTGTTTCCCCTGTTCGGCGCAACCGATCATGAAAAATCCTGCTTTTCCTCCAACGAGCTGGCCCGGGGCATGGCAGACAAGATCGGGGCAAATGTAAAATATGCCTGGTTCCCCTATCTTGCAGACAGCAATGAGGACTGCAGGATCCTGAAAAAGCTCTCCTATTACAAAAATATGCAGCAGCTTTGGAATACCGCAGACCTTGCCATTGTGGGAATCGGCAACGCGGAAATTCTGGAAATTTTTGGAAACACCTTTGGATACAGCGAACGGCATACCCAGGTCCTCGGTGATATTGCAACCCATTTCTTTACAGAAGCCGGGGATTTTATTGATCTGTATCACAACTCCCTGTGCGCCGATATCGAGGATCTGAAAAATGCAAAACAAACCATTGCCATCGCATGGGGCGATGACAAAGCCAGGGCCATTGCAGGCGCATTGCGCACCGGCCTTCTTGACACCCTGATCACCGACGAATACACCGCAAGGAAGATCTTGGACACTTGACCTCCGGTACAGCGGGTTCTTCCTATCACCCCATGCGAAAACAGTATGCTTTTGCAGCGCTTATGGCTGTCTCCTGCCGTCTGGGATCTTAGGGTTCGTTGCCCCGGAATGTATATGTTCAAATAAATCAAGGGTGTGTTGCCGTTCATTTTGCAACACACCCTTTTATTATCCAAATACACTTACTCGCTGAGGAGGATGCTTCTGATGGATTCGATCTCACCTTCCGTAACACCAATTTCTGTTGTCAGGAATGAAACGATCTTTTCCTGAAGCGTATCACCATCATACAAACGCAATCCCTCAATGACCACATCCATCGACGATGCGTCCTTGTAGTTCTTATCTGCAAAGCCGGTCATCTGATATTCCCGGATCATATCCTCTTCCGACATATTCAGCACGCCCTGCAGAAGAAACACGATCGTTCCGGTCCGGTCTGCGCCATAGGTGCAGTGCATATACATGGGATAATTTTCGGGATCAGCCAGATCTGTGAAAATCGCCTGCAGGGACTCTTTAAATGCCGCATTAAAGATCTGTCCGTACTGGGGCGCGCCATAGAACTTATGCTCCACAGCTTCTCCCAACCGGGAGGCATAATCCCCGGAATAAGTGGCTTCACCCCGCAGATCGAAGTCATACACAAATCCGAATGTTTCCTGCACCTCTTCCACGGATTCACCGGGGAGGAAATAGGTCTTCTCCACCAGGCCATCCATCTCTCTGCCCCGGATCAGCAAGCCTTGCTTCACTGTTTTGCCGTCCAGGGTTACATATCCACCGATATCCCGGGTGTTGCCCACACCGGAAATGGATACAAAGCGGGTAGACTTGGCCGTTTTGAAGGATCCATCATATGTCTCATCCCCGACTGTTACCTGATAGTAGTAAGTCGTGTCAGTTTTCAGGTTATCGACCCGAACCTGATTGCCGCTTTCCGGCATCTCATATTCGATCGCGTCTGCAAGATCCTCCTGCTCACTGATCAGAAGCGTTCCCGACGCACCCTTGATGGCATAGTCGAACACAAATGCCCGATAAGGGTCGCCAGCTTCCACAGCCTGCTCCACCGTGGCTTTGCCGTCATACAGCATTTTTGCTGCCCCGGAGCAAAGCAGCACATCCTCGCTAAGGGAAGGAAGCACCACCTGTGTCGATTCTTCCGTTGCCGTGCCGGATCTTGCAGAGCTTGCCCGAATACCTTCTTTTGTAACCTGTACCGTTAAGCTGCAAAAGATCAAAACGGCCACAGAGATCGCACATATCTTGATCCGTTTGATAATTACCTTTTTCTTCTTCTCTTTTTTGGGATCATTTGGCGGGATATAAGACTTTTTGATCAGCTTATAATTCTCGTCAAATTTATAGGTTCCCCGCTTTAAAATGCCGTTTGTCATTTCGCCGTGAACGACATGACGGCCTTTTACTGCCCGACCTTTTGAACCAATGTAGTAAATATCTCCATCTACCTTAATGGCTCCTGCGTGATACGGCTTGCCGTGTTTATAATAGATAAGTTCGTCGTTTTCAAAAACCAGTCCTTCTTGCAATCTTCTTTCCTCCCAATACTTCTGCTGTGCAAGGTTCTGTCTGTTTGTAAAGGAAGATGTTACGGATTTATGGGTGCATAGAAAAGTTCCACAATCAATTCATCCAGCTTCTCTTCATCAACATGAAATTCATAATGGCCATCTACCACAAGGCTTTCACCGGCCGGAGACACTGCTTCCTTAATGGTGTAATCCGCGTACCGCTCCAGCATACTGCTAAAGGTACTCACCGAACAATCACTTACGATGTATGCAGAGACCTTATCATATAGCTTCACAGCAAATTCAAGGTCCTCATGCTCCTTCTGGTACAGTGCGTTCAGAAAGCCGTTTACATATTGCTTTTGCCGCTCCATGCGGGTTACATTTCTCTGGTCTCCCACGTTTTTTCTTGTGCGGACAAAGTCGATCACCTGATCCCCGGTCAGGGTCAGCTCGCCCATGGTGATCGATGGGTTCACATTGGAAAAATCATCCACGACCGTTACGGTAACACCGCCCACGGCATCATTGACGATGGGGATCACATCCATGTTCATGGCAACATAGTAGTCGATGGTCAGGCCATGGATAAACTTCATCAGCGTGTTTTTCATATTCTCGCTGCTGTCTTCCAAGCCATTTCCATATGTATGCGCCAGCGCAAGCTGTCCATAGGTCGTTCCTGCATAATCGCCCTGAACACCCAGAACATCCATATTGACCATGGTATCCCGATCCAGATAAAGGACCGAGCACTCCTTGTTGGTCTCATCAAAGATCAGCAGCATAATGCTGTCCGCTGAGCCTTCGTTTCTGTAGTAATTACTGGATTCCACAGGGCCATATTGGTCGATGCCCAATACCATCAGGACCGTAATATCCTGCCGCGGAAAGTAATTCACACCATCTCTTGTAATGACTTTTGTTTTATCTGCGCTTGATAAATCGCTGTCTGTATGGAACACAGACAATTCCAGGATCTTTATCCCGCTGTACAGTATTACAAGGGTCAAACACAGCAGGATGCAAAAAAAGACCAGTCCTTTTGATTTCTTCTTTTTCATAACGCGTGTCCTGCCTTATAGACTGCCGATCAAACAGCGGCCTTCTTTTTCTTGTTCTTTACGATCACGATCACCACGATGCCAACGACAGCCAGGATCAGCAGAATGATCCAGGGCCACAGAATGGGCTCTTTGGGATCATCGCCGTCAACAACAGGTGCGTCGGCAGTTTCTACGGGCATAGAGAACTCGATGGCGCACAGGTGCTCGAAGGTGCAGGTTACTGTACCGTCGCCATTGTTGACCGTCTTAACAACAGGAGTCCACTCCTTGGTTTCCTCATCATAGGTCATGACATAGATCGGCACATCAGACATAACACCCAGATCGAAGGTGATCTCAAAATAAACACCTTCTTCTGCGATCATATCCTCATGTTCCTCACAGGCCCATCTTGCATCGAACAGATCACGGATGACCATATTGGAAGCCGCCAGATCTGCCTCATGCTTCTCATAGGGGATCTCCATCTTATCGTTGTTCAGTTCTTCGTACACGAAGGTCAGAAGCTGCTCCACCTCTTCGGGGACTTCGATCTCGTCATCCCATACATATGCGATCGGGGTGATCTCCAGGCAGCCGTGATCCACATAGTCGAGGATCTCGCCCTCTTCATTCCGGATAACACCGATGGCTTCCAGACCGTAATCATTTTCCACGGGTACGATCTCAGGATTGGGTTTATAGGTAATGCTCGGAACAAAGACACCATCTTCTGTTGCCAGCACAGGAGCCACCAGGCTCAGGCACATCACCAATGCGGTGATCATACAAATCAGTTTTTTCATTTTTATCCTCTCCATCAATTTTTATTTTCACACCAATGGTGTGGATATTACGGTTTTATTACATAAGACAGCCTGCTCATAACTGTTGATCCTGGCAGTTGCCGTCTCCCCCAGCCGCTTTTCGATCAGCGCTACTGCTTCTGCCAGATTGGGCTTTCGGGAGTCTGTGTTGTGGCAATCCGAGCCAAGAAGCTGGATGTTTCCATTCTTTAGCATATGCATTGCCATAGATGCGGTTCTCTTGTTAAGGAAAAACTCTCCATTTGCCTGCACCAGCACAGGAAGCTCTGCCAACCTCTTTGGAATGTTGAATGTATGGAAGCGGCTGATATACCGATCAATATGGGCAATGATCGGGATCAGCTTCCGGTCTGAGCAGATCCTTTCCAGCTCACGGTACAGCTCCTCAGACCAAGGGGGATGGGGCATTTCAATGAGAATATATTTCCCGCCATCCACCGTTAGCTGAGAGATCTCATCACAGTCGCAGATGCCACGAAAGAAATGGACTTCCGCACCGACATGGATCTGAGGCAGCTCAGGGTGGCTTTTCAGTTCCTTCCGCATGATCTGTTCTGCCTGCAGGCGCCGCTCCAGAAAGCGGTCCAGCCGGTCATGCCTGGGATAAAAGTGGGGAGTTGCGATCACACAGCCGACCCCCTGTGCTGCTTCCATTTGCAGCATCGCAACAGATTCCTCCGGACTGTGGCTTCCATCATCCACACCCGGCAAAATGTGGGTGTGGAAATCTACAACTGTACTCATTTTACTTCCCTGACGGTCTTCCCGTCGGCAGCCGCCTCGTAACGGTTGCTATACCGATTGTAATAGCGGCGGTAGTACCGGCGGTAATAACGCTTATAGTAGCCCTTGGTGTAATTTCCGCCGTGATCGTTGGCGCAGTTGAACACAACACCCAGGATCTTGGAATGAATGAAATCAAACTGATGGACCGCTTCGGAAAGCGCCACGCGATCACAGTAATCCTGGCGCACGACCAGCAGGATCCCGTCCGTATCATTTGCAACTGCCATGGCATCACTGACTTCACCAACCGGAGGCAGGTCCAGGATCACATAATCATAAGTCTGACGCATTTCATTCAATGCGCTCTTCATCCGCTCCGAGCTTAGCAGCTCGATGGGGTTGGGGGGATTCTGTCCGGCAGTGATCACCTGGAAGGCCTTTTCATTGCCCTTAAGTCCACACATCTGAAGCAGGTCCTCCAGACGGCACTGTCTGGTCAAATAGCTGGAAAGGCCCGGGGCCCTTAAGATCCGAAGCTTTTCTGCCAAAGTGGGCCGGCGCATATCACAGTCAACCAGCAGGACCTTTTTATCCAACTGGGACAGGGTAAATGCCAGATTGATCGCAGTCAAGCTCTTTCCTTCGCCACTGAGCGCACTGGAAATACCGATCACGCGGCAATCGTTATCATCAGAGAAGGAGAACTGCAGCTTGGTACGCAGCAGCTTATAGGCCTCCGATGCCGCAAAGCTGAGCTGTCCGCCCAAAATTGCCGTTTGCTGGCCCGGATGCTTTGCAGAAGTATAGTTTCCGCCTTTCTTGCGCTTGCGGGGTTTCGCGCCGTAGCCATAGTAAGCACCGCTTTTTTCAGCTGTATTCATATCCGGGACCGGTGCCAGGATCGGATACTTACAGACCAGCGTTACATCCTCTTCCTTACGAATGGTAGTGTCCAGCATTTCCTGAACGACGATCATACCTGCGGCAAGCACAAAGCCCAGCAGGAAGCCTATCAGGGTGTTCATCACATAACTGGGAGAGCTGGGTCTTGCTGCCACGATCGCAGATTCCACGATCTTTGCAGATGTGCCTTCCACGATGCTGGAGATCCGCTTGGGCAGGATATACGCGATGGCATTTGCGATCTTATTCGCCTCTTCCCGGTCTTCAGAGGTAACAACTACCCGGAATACCTCCGTATCATCCACAGCATCCGCAGAGATCATGTCCTGGACCTCTGAATACCGACGGCTGACACCGGCATAGTCGATCACATCGTTTAAGGTTTCTCTTGTATTTAAGATAACAATATATGTATTTACCAGGCTCTTGGAGGCTGTAATATCACTGGAATCAATACTAAGGGATGCTTCACCGACTGAAATGGAGCTGTTATTCACATAGAACATTGCAGAAGATTCATACTTGGGTGTAATAAAAAGATAAGTGATGGCCAATACGATGGAAGCACCCAGCACAGATGCCAACAGGATGGCCCAAACCTTTCCCAACAGCGCGTCCAGCAGGCGCTTAATATTTACTTCTGCAAACTCGCCCTTGTTTTTTACTCTCTCGTCCATAATTTTCCTCCATCCGAACCGGTTTCTATATCTATCCCATCGTCGACGGCTTCAAAATACTTGGCCGCTGCAAATACATACCATTGCAGCAAGAAGAACTCGTCAAAGAACAACATGTCGATGGCAAGCCATGGCAAGAACGCACCGATCAACACGATCAGTTTTTTCATCCCCGCTGTCTTTTGTCCCAACTTCCTTTGCGGTGCTTCCCTGAAGAAGCAAACCATCCAGTAGATCAATATCGGCCCACCTACCAGACCTAACTGGAAAAGGGTCTGGATAAGGGTATTATGGGATGCGCGACCTTTTACCATTGCATTGGTAAAGCCCTTTCCCAAAAACAGCACTTTGGCATTGCTCATGATCTCTTTCAAATAGCTGGTCCATAATTTTGTTCGTCCGGTAGTAAAGCTGTTCAGATCCCGTACGAACAGGAAACGCGTTAGTATCACATCGATCAATCCGCTGAACAATGCAGAGGTGGCTATATATGTGGCCGCCAAAACGGCACTGATGATCAGTATTACCTTCAGACCTGCCCGTCCACGCATTTTCAAGATGGCGAAGATCCAAAGCACCAGGATCACGGCTGTTGTGATCACAAAGGACTTGGAACCCGAAAGGAATCCACAGTACAATAGAAACAATACAACAATTCCTAAGAAAAGTAAATGGCTTTTCTTTTTTTCGTGCAGAATGAGTGCCATTGCACCACCCATAGCCGCCAGAATTTGTGCAGTATAGAAGTTTGCATCACCGTAAAAGCCGCTTCTTCGGACGATCGTTAAGTAGGCATCCACTCTAATGTACCTTCGGATATTGGCATAATCTGCAAAATTCAAGGCGCATATGGAAGCAATGATCACACCCACAGCAAAAAATGCCACAAGCTGAAAGAAATCGTATTTCTTTTCGCGCCACTCTTCCTTTACGCTGGGGAACAGGAAGATCATCATAACAAAGGCAATATAATCAAATGCAATGCCGCTGCCGTCGATCAATTTGGAAAGGAGCGACACAAACAGGATACCGAGACCAGCCTTTAACTGGTAATTCCTGAAATTAAACCGTTTTTTTACAATGCTCAGCAGGCAGATCATTACCATACCAAAGGTATAGAAGGAATAGCCTGCGGAATTCACCTTAAGGATCGGAGACCACGGCAGAAAAAACAGCAAAACAGGCAATGTAAAGTCGTAACAGCAGCACCAGACGATCAGGATCATAAACATCACAAGACAGGCTGCGATGGGCAGCGTGTAGCCCAGGATCTGTGCAACACACAGCATCAGCGCCAGCACGATGCAGGCAAACAGATATTTTTTATTGACAGAAATCGGACTCACTCCCTCTCTCTTTCCGGTCGTGTTACATTCTAAAGGTCAGCAAGCATACTTAACGGATCAGTTCTGTGAACTGGGAAATGGCTGTTTCGTTTCCGATCTCCTTTTTTGCAGGCCGCTTTATGTTTTCTAAGGCAGCAGGCTCCAGAAGCAACCGTTCCAGGGCCTCCTGCATGGATGTTTCCGTATTTTCGCACACCCAACCGTATCCGGTCTCCTCGATCATCTCTTTTGCCGATGAGGTCTCCGTGGATAAGATCGGTGTGCCCAGGCAGGCAGCTTCCCCAATTACCAGCGGTGCAGCTTCGCTGTATGACGGGATCAGCAGCAGGTCCGCCGCTTTCATATATCCGTATGGATTTGCCATCGCACCGCACAGCGTTACATAGGGATAAAGTGTCTCCTTCTCTATGATCTGCCGGATCTCTGCGCTTCGGGCGCCGTCGCCAATTATATAGTAATGCAGCTTTTCCTTCAGCGGACCCAGCTTGGCAATGACCCGCAATGCCCGCTCCACGCCCTTCTCTTTTCCCAGGCGCGCCACTGTTACGATATTCACCTTATCATCAGCAAGTACCGCCGGAGCAGCTTCCGCATTTTCACGGATCTTCTCAAAATCATGGCAATTATACACCACCCGGACCTTATCTTTCAAGGCAGGATTTGCCTGAATAAAGGCATCCGCACATCCTTTTGAACAGGCTGCGATCAAATCAAACAGTTTATACTGCTGCGCATTTCCCGGTGTATCTGCACCGCAGAGGGAATAATCGCAATGTAAAAAGGTGATCTTTTTCCTGGCAGAAACGTGTTTCAATACAAACTCATTGCAGCCGCCGTAGAACGCTTTGTCCAAGCTGTTATGCAGATAGGAAATGGCCACATCATACCCTTTGATCTCCTTTTGTCCAAAGGACATAAGCCAAACCGCAGCCTTTCTGCCAAACAGACGGGTGATGGCTGCATATGCGCTGCGCCCAAGCTTATCCATGAAGGTCAGCTTATCATATTTGGTCATGCCCAGGTAGCGATAAGCAGAGTTCGGTGTGATCACCTTTATATCAGGAGGAAGATCCTTCATGTAAGCTCCGCACTTACTAAACAGCAGCAGTGTTACATCATAGCGGGATCTGATATTCCACAGCAGGCTTATCAGCGCCTTTTGCACACCGCCAATGTGCATATTGTTATTAACGATCAGGATTTTTTTCATAAGCTTCCCGGCTCTTCCTTATTTCCTTTTGTGTTTCCTCAGGATCGCTTGAAGCACATTTCTTTGCTCTTTGGGATAGACGATCAAATACACCAACGTCGTTACAAGGCAAACGATGCAGAAAACACCGCAGCCCCAAAGCAGCCACTGTCCGTAATTGTTGATCGCGCTTTCCCCGATCACAGCAATGCCAAGCACTGCAAACAACAGGATCAGACCGCTTGTCAGCAGAAAATTCTTGCCCAGCTCACGGAGCCTGATACAAAGGATGTTTTTGGCCGCATATACCATATAAAACACACCCTTAAACACCGTAGCGATCAAGGTTGCCAACGCAACACCGATCAAAGGATTCCACCAAACAAGGATCAGCGAAAGCACAATGTTTATCATCGCTTCTCCGTAAGAACCCCACTGGGTCTGTTTCAGCTTGTTTGCAGAAACAGGCAGGCTGAAGCAGGGATGCATAAAACAGTCAATGGCTTCTGTCAACAGCAGTATGATCGCAAACACCGGCTGGATATAGTCCGCATCTGTGATGCCTGCTGTATACAGCTTTACAAACGGAACGATCAGAACTGCAGTTGTTCCAAATAGCACAACAGATACAAAGGAAAGCATGATCTTATATTTGCGAAATGCCCCTTGTAAATTCTGCTGTTCGTTTTTCGCGATCAGCTCCCCAAATGCCGCTTCCATACCGCTGGTAAAGGATCCCACGATTTTTCGGATGCTGGAGATCACAAGCCGATACACAGCGTATACGGCTACCAATTGCAGATTTGCAAACAATGTCAGTATAACAATATCCACATTGTCATGCAGGAAATAGGCAATGTGCTGCCCCAGACCGGTCCACTTTTGCTTTAGCTTTGAGATATTCTTTCCCACAACGGGCAGATCGTAGTGTTTTCTAACATAGAGCCAATAACAGATGGGCTGTGCCACATACACGATGCCGCTGCCCAGCTTTACAATGACCATATTGCAGCCAAGCTTTGCCAGCAAAACAACCGACAGTGCGTTTGCAACAGTCGAAGCTGTTACGATCAAATTGCCCACATACTGCCTTTGATCCGCATTGATCAAGGTCAGGCTGGACAAGCCGCCCATATATCTGGCTAATGTACCGGCGCTGATGATCCATACCAGCAAAAAGGTATTGAACCTGCTATACCCCTGTATATTGGCAATATCATAATACGCCACAGACAGCACCAGTGTATAGGCTATGAAGATCATTCCCACAACGCTGAAAAACCGTTTAATGGCATGGTAGACTCTGCTGACTTCCAGATCGTCTTTTCTGGCAAGCGGTCCATACATCTCTGCCCGTGCTACACGGCCAATACCGCCCTCCAGCATAGATATGTATGACAGAAACTGGGCGATGGATGTGGTCAATCCGTACATAGCAGAGCCAAATGTACTAAGAAAGACCCGTGGTATCACGACACCGCAGACCGTGCTGACCACTTGGCTGATCAGGGTGGTGAGAACATTTTTCTTTGTGTTACGCATATTACTTTCTGTCCTCCCGGATCACAGTTCTTAATGCCTGCTCCAAGAAGTTAACAGCATCTGTTTTCTGCTTAGAAAGCGCCTCTTCGGCTTTTGTAAAGTCGGGATCAGACGGAAGGATCTCAGTATCCGCAGTCAGCACCCGGTCCTCCAGGCTCAGCATATTTATAATGTTGGACAGTCTGGAATTGGTCAAAGAGGAAAATTCCACATAGAAGCTTTTTCTGAAATTGACAGAAAAGGCTGTGCCGTGGAAGGAGTTGGTAACAACATAACGGGCATTGCGAACCAGATATAGCCATTCATCCGGTCCGATATCGCATACATACTCCACATTGGCTTGCTTCTTTGTATGCTTTTTTATTATATTACCGCCGATCCGGAGTATCTTCATATTTGTTTTTTCTGCCAGCTTCAGGCAGTGCTCCCACAGCGTTTTAGACCCCCGGATCGTATAGTACAGAATATAGTCTCCATCCGCCCGGCTGTACTTTGTTTCATAGCTGCGCCATTGTTCCGCATCCAGAAGCAGGCTGGGATCAACTACGATCTGTGGCTCATTGCCGGTCAGCGTATGCACGATCTGTTGTCCTGCCTTTTCACGGACAGAAATGCTGTGGAATTTTTTCAGCTCTTCAGACACTTCTTTTCCGAAGTCATCCGGCAGTTGCTCCACACCAAAGCTGGGTGCATAGGAGATCCTGGCCGTTTCCGGCCCGCAAAAGTCCAGGAAAAAGGATCTGTCAAAGTTGATAATATCGGGATTCCACACCTGATCACTGCCGCAGATCACCGCTGCATACCTTGCTGCAATTTGGGGCAGCCGTGTTTTGTCTGATGTGGCGCGCCGCGGATATTTATTCATCTGTCCTTCAAACTTGGAAAACCTGCGGATCATGCGGGTATGGATCAAATCTGCGGCCATTTTCTTTGCCCACGCAGCGCCCTTATCCGTTCCCTGAAACAGCTCGGTGTGTTTTTCCTGTTTCATCCAAAGGTTATGATAATTCAGGATCTCAACATCATATCCCAGATCCTGACACACATGATAAAGTGCCCGCATTTGCAGTGTGGCCCCATAGCTTTTTGAATTTGGAAAGGTCAAAATGCCAATTTTCAACTTATCAAACCTTCTCTCGATCATCGTTATACGGTCTGCGCGCAAACTGGAAGCACTTACACGCAAATAAGCTGTCGCTTATTTGCGTGTAGCTGTTTCCAGCGTACATACATGGGGGGGTGGGTGGGGGGGATCCCCCACCCAAATTGTTTCAGGCAAATCAGTTGATCACCATTTTTCCGTCAGCGTCAAAGTAGTAGCTGCCAGCCGCGATCCCGTAAGGATTGCTGCCGCTTACCCACAGTGTCTTTTCGCACTGCATTGCACCGCTGCCGGTATTAAAGAAGTAGTAATCATCGCCCAGCTTGGTAAAGCCCTTGACTCTGACCAGCTCATCATAGTAGTAGGTGTAGCCATTGCTGCCCTTCACAAAGCCGGTCTTAACAAGCTTGCCCTCTGCGTCGAACGCAAAGTAACCTGCACCGGGGGCGATCAGATCGTTAAAGGTGGACAGATATACCACAGTATTCACTGCCAGTGTGCCGTTGGCATTGGCATAGTAGTATTCACCGTCCAGCTCATTCAGGCCGTTCTTCTGCTTCACACCGTCAATGGTGAAGTACAGCTTGCCGTTCTCCTCCACGATCTTCTTCTCACCGTTGGGATCGGGCACATACATCGTGCCGTCTGCCTGGAAGTAGTACGTTCCTGCAGGCACTCCGTAAGCGTTGCTGCCGGTTACCCACAGATTCTTGTCGCACTGCATTGCACCGCTGCCGGCATTGAAGAAGTAGTAGCTTTCACCCAGCTTGGTGAAGCCCTTGACTCTGACCAGCTCATCGTAGTAGTAGGTGTAGCCATTGCCACCATTTACAAAGCCGGTCTTAACAAGCTTGCCCTCTGCGTCGAACGCAAAGTAACCTGCAC
>CAYLNV010000008.1:0-18616 GCA_964385085.1 uncultured Oscillospiraceae bacterium | reverse complement strand
TTGTTTTTGGAACGCTGATTCTGCCGGTAGAGGTTTCGGTGATAAATACCTTTTCAGAAAGCAATGTACCCGTAATCGTCGATTGACTTATTTAGTAGCGACTCTATGTGTTGACGTCTTTCGTGAATCAAAGCAGCAACCTTGTCAGGCACCGGGATAATGCGATCTGCATTTCTGGTCTTGCCGCAACCGGAGGAACCCAGGATCGACACAAACTCACTTTGGCGAAATTGCAGATCTACCCCCTTAAGGGCATGAACCGTGCCGCTGCCTGCGGGATAATCCTTATAAATATTTTTCAGTTCCAGCATGATACATTTCCCTTTCAGAAAACCATTTTGCTTTATAATAAGTTATCGGTATCTCATATTTATTACAACTATGTAAATTATTTACCAATTTTTCTAGCTGATCTCAAGAAGATCGTCCTCCTCCCGCGCCAATTGGGGAGCAGTGCTGGGACTGTACCCAAAATACTGCAAGTATGCCCGGTAGAAGGTGGAATAATCCTGGTAACCGCAAAGACCGTATACCTCGGTGGGTTTTCTCCCCTGCAGGATCATGCTTTGGGCCTTGATCAGCCGCTTTACTGTCACATATTTACCAACAGAAGTTCCTGTAACCTTTTTGAAACGGCGGCACAGCTGTGCGCGGCTGATAAAGAATTGCTCACAAATAGACTCGATGGTCAGCTCCTTATGTAGATTTTGGTTAATGAATTGTACGATCCGGTATTCAAGGGTATCCGGTTGATTTGCAGAAGTATTCTCACTGGCATACAGCTTATCCAGCTCTCCCAATAGCAGGATCAGATTGGCAACCGCCTTAAACCGGTCATCGGGGGAATCGAGCATATTGTCCAAATAGCTCCGGCATACATCCGATGTGCCTGTGCGGTAAAGATTTCGCTGCCCCGGCTCCCGCTCGTAAAACGGGCGTAAAATGGTCTTCTGAGGATCCAGCGCCGTAAGGATATCTGTATCAAAATTCAGGCAGATCCGCTCATAGGGAAAGTTGCTGTCCTGCTCCACATAGTGGGCCTCAGCCGGACGCATCAGTAGAATATCTCCCGGTTGGAGGGTGTAGGCGCTGCCTTCCACATGGTACACCGCCTTGCCGGATATAAAATAAAACACTTCCGCTGTGGTATGGGTATGCATGCTGAACCTCTTAAATTCATGGGGTTCTTCCCTGTCATGGCGGATATAAAGCCCCTCATGTCTGCTGCGATAACAATACATATTTCATCACCAATACCAATATATCATTTCTTGATACTAAACGCAATGTATTTTTAGACGATATACAATATTTTTTTAGATTTTTTGCAATTTAATTACAATTAAGTTCATGTATAATGAAACTGTACTAAACAAACAGGAAAGGACGATAACTATGAACACTCCCCGCATATACGCTTTCGCTGACGAAGCCAGCAAGGAGGTAGACGGTCAGATCGCTGCAATGCTGCGCAACGGACTGAACGGTCTGGAAATCCGGGGCGTTGACAGTGTCAACGTTTCCAAGATCACCGTGGAAAAGGCCAAGGAGGTCCGCCAAAAGCTGGACGATAATGGCCTGATCACATGGTCGATCGGCTCCCCCATCGGTAAGATCCAGATCACTGATGACTTCAATGCGCATCTGGAAGTCTACCGCCATGTGCTGGAGGTGGCTGATATCTTGGGTGCAAAGAACATTCGTCTGTTCTCTTTCTTCATGCCCAAGAACGAAGATCCCACTCCCTACCGTCAGCAGGTGCTGGATCAGCTGGCACAGTTCGTGGAGATCGGTGCCGGTACCGGTATCAACCTGTGCCACGAAAATGAGAAGGGCATCTACGGCGACATCGCCGATCGCTGCCTGGAGATCCACCAGACACTGCCCCAGCTCAAGGGCATCTTTGACCCGGCAAACTATGTGCAGTGCGGTGATGATACCATTTCCGGCTGGAATAAGCTGAAGGATTATATTTACTATCTGCACATCAAGGACGCTCTGCCCGACGGCAAGGTCGTTCCCGCCGGTATGGGCAACGGCAATGTGGCCTATGTGGTTAAGGAGTTCCTGGCAAAGGGCGGCAGCGCTATGACCATTGAGCCCCACCTGAAGGTCTTTGACGGTCTGAAGGAGCTGGAAAACCCCGGCGACACCAGTGTTGTAGGCCAGCAGTACCTCTACCCCAGCACCGATGCTGCCTTTGACGCCGCCTGCGATGCGCTGAAGGGCATTTTGGGAGGTATCTGATATGCAAATCGGCGCACAATTATACACCGTCCGGGAACACTGCAAGACCCTTGAGGATCTGTCTGTTTCCCTGCGCAAAGTAGCAGATATCGGCTATAAGACAGTACAACTCTCCGGCACCTGTGCCTATGATCCGGCATGGATGAAAAAGGAACTGGAGACCAACGGCTTAACCTGCGTGCTCACCCACATCCCCGAGCAGAAACTGCGGGAGAAAACTGATCTGGTTGCCAAGGAGCACGAAATTCTTGACTGTCCCTATGTAGGCCTGGGTCAGTACAAGTTCCGCCCGGAAGAAAATGAGTCTGTGGAAAAATTCCTGGAGCTTTATCACCCGGTTGCCAAAAAGCTGAAGGCCGCAGGCAAATACTTCATGTACCACAACCACGCCCATGAGTTCCGCAAGGAAAACGGCAGACTGGTCTTTGATCAGCTGATGGAGCGTATCCCTGCTGACGAGATGGGCTTCATCCTGGATACCTATTGGGTCCAACGGGGCGGCGGAGATCCTGCCCAGTGGCTGGAAAAGCTGGCTGGCCGTATCCCATGCATCCATCTGAAGGATTTCGCGCATGACCAGGTCATGGCTGTTGTGGGTGAAGGCAACATCAACTTTGACCGGGTTTTCGAAAAGGCAGAAGCCGGCGGCACCAAGTACATGCTGGTGGAGCAGGACAACTGCTACGGCGAGGATCCCTTCGAGTGCCTGCGCCGCAGCTACGAGTACTTAAAAGCACAAGGTTTTGAATAAGGAGAATATTGCTATGAGAAAGATTAAACTTGGCGTAGTAGGTATCGGTAACATGGGTTCTTCCCATGTAAAAAGAGTTGTAGAGGGCAAGTGCCCTGAGTTTGAAGTGGTAGCCATTGCGGATACCAACACAGCGCGCTTTGCCTGGGCAAAGGAAACTGTGGGCGAGCAGGTTGCCTGCTTTGACACCGCAGAAAAGATGCTCGACAGCGGCTTGATCGAAGCCTGTCTGATCACCGTGCCCCACTACGATCACTGCAAGATCGCCATTGCCTGCATGGAGCGTGGTATCCATGTTCTTTTGGAGAAGCCCGCCGGTGTTTACACCAAGGAAGTGCGTGAAATGAACGCCGTTGCCGACAAGCACCCCGAGGTGGTATTCGGCATGATGTTCAACCAGCGTACCAACCACATCTACCGTAAGCTTAAGGAGCTGATCGACTCCGGTAAGTACGGCCAGATCCGCCGCAGCAACTGGATCATCACCAACTGGTACCGGCCTCAGTTCTACTACGATTCCGGCGCATGGCGCGCTACCTGGTCCGGCGAAGGCGGCGGTGTTCTTTTGAACCAGTGCCCCCATCAGCTTGACCTGTGGCAGTGGATCTGCGGCATGCCTGTAAAGGTCCACGGTCACCTGCTCTACGGCAAATGGCATGACATCGAGGTTGAAGACGATGTTACCGCTTATGTGGAATACGCAAACGGCTCTACCGGTGTATTCGTCACCTCCACCGGTGACGGCTGCGGCACCAACCGCCTGGAGATCCAGCTGGACAAGGCAAAGATCGTTGCCGAGAAGGATAAGCTGGAGCTGTGGGAAATGGAAGTCAGCGAACCGGAATACAACCGTACCTGCACCAGCCTTTTTGCCTCCATCCCCTGCAAGCTGGTCGAAGTGGAGACTGACGGTCTGAACGAGCAGCATGCCGGTGTCATCAACGCTTGGGCAGGCGCAATTCTCCGCGGCGAGCCTCTGATCGCTGACGGCAGAGAGGGCATCAACGGACTGACCCTGTCCAACGCTCTGCACCTGAGCTCCTGGCTGGACAAGGCTGTGGAGATCCCCTTCGACGAGGATCTGTACTACGAGGAGCTTATGAAGCGCGTGGCCACCTCCCGCCGGAAGGAAGATGTTAAGTCTGTGGTTTCCGACACTGAGTCCAGCTATGGCTCTACCCCCACCGGGCAGGACAAGAAGAGCTGGAACACCAACTGGTAATTCAGCTACATAAAAACAGCGGACCTGCATAGGTTCCGCTGTTTTTGTGTTTATAAAACTAAATTTCTGTTTATCTTACGACAACAACAGGTCAATGTAGGGGGTCAAGACCCTCCCCTACAGTTGCTACGCTAAACAGAAATTTACAGGGCTAATGAGCCGGTCGATTTTGCAGAAAAATTGTATCTCTATCACAATCTTACCAATTAAAATAAATCTTTGCAAGTATATATGAAAATAATCAAGTGGGAAACTGTTGGGCAAAGGTTGGTCACAATTTGACCTACTGTACTTCGTTTTTATATGGTATTGATTTTGCCGCGCCCTTGCGGCTGACGGTAATCGCCGAAACCTTGGTAGCATAGGCAATGGCATCCGGCAAAGAAACGCCTTCAGACAGCTTTACGGTAAGTGCGCCAATAAAACTATCCCCTGCAGAAGTGGTGTCCACTGCCGTTGTCTTATTGGCAGGGTGGAAAACAATGCTTTCCCCGTCATTATAGACGCAGCCATTCTCCCCAAGGGTAATGATAATATTCGGGATACCCAGTGCCTGAAGGCTTTTCACTGCCTCAACACAATTTTTCCGGCAATTTAATTCAATTCCCGTAAGGGCACAGGCTTCGTGTTCATTGGGAATCAGATAATCCACCAAAGTATAGATCTCTTTTGGTAATTTCTTGTACGGCGCAGGATTCAAAATAACCTGTGCCTTGCTTTTCTTTGCAATCTGGCAAATTTTAACGATTGTCTCTATGGGAATTTCCAGCTGCAGCACAATGTAATCTGCGGTATCGATTAGGTGTGAATTTTCTTCTATAAATTCCGGTGTCACTTCGCCGTTGGCACCCTCGTTTAATACAATAAAATTATCTGACCCCACAACAGTGATAACGGCAACACCTGTTGCGTTGCCGTCTATCGCTTTTCCTGCAAAATTAACTCCGTATGCACAGAAGGTATCCACCAGCATTTTACCGTTGGGGTCATTTCCCACCAATCCCAAAAAGGAAACCTTGCCACCCAGTTTTGAAATGGCAACCGCCTGATTGAGACCTTTTCCGCCTGCGTTCACTGTAAAATCGTGCCCGGTGACTGTTTCACCAAGGGCGGGCATCTGATCGGTCGTAATCACCAGATCTGCATTTGCACTTCCAATCACAATAATATTCATAACGATTCTTCCTTTTAGTAAATCAGATCGCTGAAGTTTTTAACTCTATGGAATGTAATTAAGTTTCCATTATGGGCGCTGGCGCATTCCTCATCACCGGAACGGCTGACAATAATCAAATCATCCCCGTCAATATCCATACTGCCATAATGCCGGGACTGTTTTGGAGTATCACCCTTGCTTACAAGTCCGGCAAATACCCAGTCTACCATATTTTTAGAAAAATGAAGGGTCAGGCGGTCCCGCTCGTCGCAGGGAATGTTATATCTTTCACTGTCCAAATATTCCACCCGGCACATAGAGTCTGTTGCCTGTGTTGACAGAAGCCAATACAAATTGGTTTCGGGGTCAAATTTCACATAAAATTTCATTTGTCCGCCGGGCATAGGCAAAAACAGAACCTTTTTGCCGGAAGGATTGGTAACTGGTTGAATTTTAATTACATCCCCCTCGTCCACCGCCTTGGCAATGCAGCAGTATCCGCTTCCACCTGTGTGGGCACGCATAAACAGTAAGAAGGTTTTCCCCTCCGGGTCATACCAGTAATGCTTAGGGTCTACGATCTCCACCAGATTCGTTTCCAGCCATCCAATGGGATGGGTGGTGAATGTCTTATTCTCCCGGTCTTTTTTCGATAACTTTCTGTAATCTGTTGCATTTACAAACGCTTCTTCCGGATGATTTAAGGGCGAATCGAAAAAGGGCACACCAAACCATTCCAGTATATTATCATCGGGAATAAAATCTCTGAAGGTAACCTTTTGGGAAAACAGCCAATTTTCCTTTTTAGTCAGATCTGTTCCCAGTTTGCCCCGCAGCACCACAGGTGCCAAAATTCTGGGACACCAATAAGGAAATTCCTCGCTTTCCTTTTTCTGCAGGCATTCCATAACCAGATAAATATATCCATTTTTATAACAAACACTGGTAGCCGATGCGTGCCATTGTCCCTCTGCTAAAACAGATTGCTCACTCCAATGCTCACCGTTATCATAGGATACAAAAATGACGATATTTCCCTTATGTCCGATCAGGTATACTGTATCGCCATCTGCAAATAATCTGGCGTGGGTAAAAACACCGGTGCCCTTCCGTTCCCAGGTTTTCCCTCCATCGTCGGACGCATAGATCTCTCCGCTTTTGTCACTGATGTCAAGACTTACCAGTATTCTGCCATTTTTCAGGCGCAGGACAGAAGGTGTGTATAAAAATTCCCGTTCTGGAAACTCTGCCCGTTTTACAACCGTATACGCATTTGCGATGGGCTCCATTTATTTCCCCTCCAAGTATTTTTCCAGGGTGTCGGTTGCCAGTTTCATTTGCTGCATACAACTTTTTGCATAGGCTGTCAGCTCTTCCGATTTGCGATTGCGGGCAATGTTCTGCGTCTTCTGTCCACAAAGGTTCATATGATATTTCGCTGTCAGCGGATAAGGAAGCCCGACCTCAGTAAAGCCAAAGGTGCCGATTACTGATTGAACCAAATCTGCCGTTTCACTATTATAATTCTTTCCCAGCCAAGCATACAGTTTCGGGTGGAAATTGCACATAATGCCGCAGTAGCCATCAGCACCGTTACGCATAGACTCCAATAATGTCTGGCAGTTTGCATTCAGGAGTTTAAAATGGCTGCCCTTTAACTGCTCTGACCGCTCCTTCATAATTGCTGCATCGCAGCAGGTATCCTTCATATAATAAAATCTGCCGGTAGAAAGACACCAATCCAATATTTTCGGTGTAACCAGTCTTTTATAAGGATGGGGACATTCATATAAGCCCAGCTTTGCATCCGGAGGCAACTGTGCAATCAGTTTTTCTGCATTGGTGATAAACACATCATCGCCTTCGTTATTGATATCCAGACGGTTGGTAATCAAAATCAAGGCATCTGTGCCGGATTCGTAAATCGCATTGAGCTCCCGCACCTGATCCTCGAAGGAATCCGAAACGTGGCCGGAGGATACCACCAAAAAGTTCTGATCCAGCTGCTTTGCCCGCTTATATACTCTGCGATTGAGCTCTACACGCTCTTCCAGTGAAAGATAAAAAATCTCGCTGGACTGACATACCGCAAAGATACCATCCAGTCCATTTTCGTAATACCAGTCCACATATTGCAGCGCACGGTCATAATCAACGCTGCCGTCCGTTTTATACGGGGTTATCATAGTTGTTAGAATTTCCATTTTCATACCTCCTTTCGTACAATTATAATTATTATATCAAAGGGAGGCAATAGGAAGAGCAGACACGTTTTTATAATTTTAGGACATCTATATTGTTTTTTAAGACACATTCTGTTATAATGACGCTGCAAAGGGGTGGCATTATGAAAATCTTGTACAAGCAGTCTGAGCAAGACAAAAACAGCAGTTTAAGTCACTTTGGTGTGCAAAATTGTTACCTGAAAAAACTGTCTATCGACCGGGATCACAGCAGCATTACAAAAAAGAGCCACCATCATACCGGTTTTGAGGTACATATTGTTACGGAAGGCTACCAGGAGTATGAGGTAGGCGGAACCGTCTACCAGCTCGAAAAGGGAAATTTTCTGACCATCTATCCCAATGTTCCCCACACAGTTCTCTGTTCAGCGCCTCAGACGCAAAAATATTCCATTACCTTCAATAAGCAAATGGACGCTCCTTTCCCTAGCCTTTTCGGCATGTGCACCCAGCGAATATGGGAGGATCTGGCCTTCATCTTGAATGAGGCATCTCTTAAAAGGGAAATTTCCGATATGCTGATGGAAAATATCATACTGGAAATTCTCGTTTTGTCCTTTCGGCTATCGGGCATTAAGGAAAAGGAACGGCATATACGGCAGGATGAAAATGCCACCCTGGCTTTGGCAAAGCAATATATCGACGATAACATCGAAACAGCACTGTGCGTTGCGGATGTGTCCACATACTGCTATTTGAGCACCAAACAGCTGACGCGCCTATTCAAAAAATTCGAGGATATTTCCCCGGGAGAATATATCATAAACCGGCGCGTGAAGCACATAGAAAAGCTACTGACTGACCATAGCCTGTCTCTGAAGCAAATCAGTGTCCTTATGAATTTTGACAACGAATACTATTTCAATGCCTTTTTTAAAAAGCATTCGGGTATGCCGCCGGGTGAATACAGGAAAATGCTGGGAAAATAATTACGTGTAATGGATAGTATATAGAATTTGCTTTGTAAACGACGAAGAATCGGCGGACGAGCGCCAACTCGTTCGCGGATAAACTTTATATGTGCCTATTTTTTGCTCTCCCAATGCTTTTTGCGGTACCGCCCGGGGGGAATTCCAAATTGCTTCTTAAAGCTGCTGGAAAAGTAGTTGGGCGAAGAATAATTCAGCACCTCAGTGATCTGGGCAATTTCCATACCGGATTCCAGCAAACGAAGTGCTTCGATCCCACGCATATCTGCATAGTACCGCTTGGGCCCGATTCCGGCATATTTCTGAAACAGCTCCTTCATAGTAGTAACGCTGACCCCATTCCGGGAAGCGATCTGCTGAACTGTCAGATTATCATACAAGGTTGCTTGCATAGTTTCGATCAACTTCTGATATTTCGTACCGGTGCGAGATTTTATAAGCCGATCGTGAGAGTCATGATGCCGAGCCAGGCGAATCAAAAATGATGCCATAGCAAAGGATGCCTCTGCACCCGCATCAGGGTCTTGTGGTTCCTTTTGAAATGCAGCCTGAAGTCTGTAAAAAACACTCTTGAGTTCATCGATCTCCACCGGCGTCAAGGTAAACACACCCTCTGTGAATTTAGCCGGCAACACACCGGTATGCTCAAAGGTGAAATTAAGCACACAGCTTGGCATACCGGCACTGCGGCTGCTGTGAAAGACCATAGGTGGACAGCAGATAAAGCTCCCCGGTTTCAGCAGATAGATCTTTCTGTTATGGACCGCCTCCACTTCCCCCTCCAAAACACAGACAAACTCCCAAAAATTGTGGCTTTCACCCAGGAACAAAAAATCGCTGTCCCAATGGTGTACGTCCAAGGAATGAAACCGGGTAATGTGAAAAGGATATGATACTTGATAATCGGTCAAAAATCCGTCTATAATCATATTTTCTCCGCCCAAAATCGCATTGTATTATTATTTTTGATAATGTATACTTTAATGTAGGACAATAAAAATGTCAAGCATTACACAATCGGCTGATACAATCAGCAAAAACAATTAAGAAAAGGAGAATCATTATGGCATTATACGATGAATTCAGATTTAAGCCTTCTGCATGGCTGCCCCACAGCGAGCTTCCCCTGGAGGAGCTGGAACGGGTTCGCAACATCAAAGCGAGGATATGGAGTATACCAATAAAAACGGCTACAGCGTAAAGGTGGTTATGGATCCGACACTGCATATGGTGCAGGATATGTTCTACCGGATACTCAAGAGTGATCTGGAGGATAAGCCATTCTCAATGATCTGTCCGAACCAGTGGCCAGGTGCCTATTCTGCCGTTGCAGAAATGCTGAACAAATTCAACATCAGCGCCCGAAATGTCCATGCTTTTGCTATGGATGAGTGGGCAGATGAGGACGGCAATGTGGCACCCCTGACCTACGGTGCAGGTCTGGGCTACTCCTTTATGAATCATTTTTACGGACGCATCCGCGAGGATCTGCGTCCTCCTGTGGATCACTGGCATACCTTCAACAATGACAACAAGGGCAACAATGTATATTCCGATATGATCGACGAGATCACTGACGGCGGCGTTGATGTGATCTACAGTGCCACCGGTTGGCCCGGACATACCGCCTTTATTGATCCCAGATGCCAGGAGTTCCAGGCAGATACTCTGGAGCAGTTCCTGACGCTCGGCTCCCGGATCGCTACACAGATCCCCTTGACAGTATGCGAAAACTCCCTGTTTGGACCTATGGGCGCATCCGGTGATGTATGGGCAGTTCCTCCCAGATCTGCTACCATCGGACCCCGGGATGTGATGCACGCCAAGGAACGCGTAGAGCTTCATAACTTTGTAAATCCCGACGGCAGCTCCTGGCAGAGAATGATATCCAGATTGGAGCTGTATGGTCCGATCTCTATGGAGTGCCCCGCATCCATTATGCGTCTGGGCAAAGGCACCTGCTATGTTTCCGAAGCCATTGCCAAGCCTTTCGGCAGCTGGGAGTATGGCCGGGCTCTGAAAGATCTGTAAAGAGGTCGCCTTATGAGCCTTTTGGATGTTAAGCCCTATGACAAATGGTTTTATGAAACGCAATTAAGGGATTTCTTACCTCAAACCTTTATCGACTGCCACACCCACATTTGGCTGGATTCACAAAATCATTTCTGCAAGGACGATGCCAACCGTTCCTGCGCCTGGCCCAATATGGTAGCACAGGACAATTCCGTGGAGGATCTGAACGAAACCAACCGATTGCTTTTCCCGGAAAACAAGGTCATCTCCGTTCTGTACGGACAGCCGATGATCACCATTGATCTGAAAAAGAACAATGCCTATGTTGCACAAAGCGCCAACGAGCATCATTACCCTGCGCTGTACATTTCTCATCCTTCCCAAAGCGCAGAGTCTGTGGAGCGGGCAGTGTTGGCAAACCCCTGTTTCAAGGGACTGAAGGTATATTTGCAGTTCGCGCCCAGCTATATCCCCAGCAATGAGATCCGGATCTACGACTTCCTGCCCCACGAGCATCTTGCTCTGGCAGATAAATATGGATGGGTGGTTCAGATCCATATTGCCCGGCCAAAGCGACTTGCAGATCCTGTGAACTATATGCAGCTGTTGGAGATCGAGCAGAAGTATCCCAATATCAAGCTGATCGTTGCCCATCTGGGCGTGCCTATTCCAACGAGGATCTGGGTGAAGCGCTGGATTACCTGAAAAATTCCGAGAAAACCATTTGGGATTTTACTGCCAATACCAACCAGTATGTGATGGAAAAGGTTTTGCATCTGTACGGCTCTGACCGTTTCATTTACGGCACGGATTTCCCGATCTTCCGGATGAAGGCGCGCCGGACTGTGGAAAACGGCTTCTATATCAACGAGATCCCCCAAGGCAGTCTGGGTGATGTCTCCTCCGACCCCCATATGCGCGAAATTCCGTTCCCGGAGGCAGAAATGATCTCT
Source organism: uncultured Oscillospiraceae bacterium (assembly GCA_964385085.1). Lineage (GTDB taxonomy): Bacteria > Bacillota > Clostridia > Oscillospirales > Oscillospiraceae > Faecousia. Next base: position 7,102 of record CAYLNV010000008.1, on the reverse strand, counting down.
TTTTTTATTTATGAAGAGATCTTGTCCTGCAAAAATGCTTGCAAAACATTGGGCTTGAACAAAGAGGATGTTCAGAAGATTTTCTACGATAATTCTGCCAGGATATTCGATATCCGCTGATCCCATTTCAGGCGTTACAGTTCGCAGCTGTATAATTTATAATATATTTTCATATATGAAAGAGGTAATACTATGGAACAACTTAGAATGATTCATAAATTGGAAACCATTCCCTAGTTCCCACTGGCGGAAGGCTTTTCCATACGGACATATCAGCCGGGAGATGAAGTGGTCTGGACAGATATCGGCAAGCACGGTCTTCTGACGGAAAATGAGGGAATTGAGTGCTGGGATGCCTATATGCTGGCAATGGACAATCTGGTGCCAGAGCGTGATGTCTTTTTCATCTGCGATGGTGAAGGCAAAGCAATCGCAACATTTGCAGCCTTCGTTCCTTCTGAAGGTGTCGGTCTTCTGCATATGCTTGCCGCAAAGCCGGAAGCAAGAGGTCACCGACTCGGTTTCTATATGACGGCCTACACGCTCAACAAACTGAAGGATGAGGCGCGCATAGTAAGACTGAAAACAGACGATTGGCGCGATTCTGCGGTAAAAGCCTATCTTCAGTGCGGTTTCTAGCCAGTTCTGTTCGATGTAGACATGGACACACGTTGGAAAACAGTCTGTGACAGGCTGAACATCCATAACATTGAGATGCTGGATGATAACGCAATGCCTACAGGTATCGTGCTGTAAACCCGCAAGTCGCAGAAAACCAGGGGCTGGCTAAATTCTTCCTACACATTGTTGCAGAAAGATACCAGGAATATGTTGTAGGTGGAACAAAGCTTGGGCACGAAAGCAGAAATTATCTGATTACTTATCCAAATACGCCCCGCACAGCTAGCTGTTTAACACTGTAGATACAAAAATACAGACGAGTCTATGGATTCAACTGTCTGTTACATCTGATAAATCTTCAAAAAACAGTGGACTAAGAAAGAAACTGTTCCTTCATTTTTTAATCAACAATGTCAAAGCATAAAAAGGAGTAGATACGATGAACACATTACAGGTTGGGTTTTCCAAGGTGAATGTGACCCCAGCAAATGGCTGCAGCGTGCACGGCTATTTTATCCCCCGGTTTGCCGAGGGAGCGCTGGACGAGCTGTATGCCAGAACCCTGGCGCTTTCCTGCGGTGATACAAAAGTGGCGCTGATCAGCATCGATAACGGCGGTATCACGACCGAGACCCTGCTGCCGATCGTTGAGAAGCTCAGTCAGGCAACAGGACTTCCCGCGGAAGCCATTTACATTCACGCGACCCATACCCACACAGGTCCTTCCGCAGACATCCATGCAGACAATCCTTTGGATCTTGAATACCTGAAGGTCTTGGAGGAAAAGCTCGTGGAAGGCGTACAGGCGGCACTTGCAGATCTGAAGCCTGCACGGATGGGCTACGGCGTAGGCTCTGCCCCCAACATTGCTTTTATCCGCCGTTTCCGTATGAAGGATGGCAGTGTGCAGACCAATCCCGGTGTTGACAATCCGGATATTGTTGCACCCATCGGGCAGGTGGACGAGCAGGTCAACGTCTTGCGGTTTGACCGGGAAGACGACACCGTTACGCTGGTGAACTTCGGAGACCATCCGGACACTGTGGGTGGCAGTAAGATCAGCGCCGACTGGCCCGGCTTTGTCTGCAGCACCCTGGAGCAGGCGATCCCCAACACCAAGTGTATTTTCTTCAATGGCGCACAAGGGGATGTGAACCACGTAAATGTCCATCCCCGGGGCGGCGACCTGAATGATCTGGAAAACGATTTTGACGATGTAACCCGGGGCTACGGTCACGCCCGCCATATGGGTCGGGTGGTTGCCGGCGGTGTGCTGCAGGTATTTGATAAGGTCCGTTATGTAGATGTAAACACCCTGCGCTTTGGTCAGAGGCTGGTGAATGTGCCGTCCAATATGCCCCTGCCCAGTCAAATGGCAGAGGCACACCGGATCAACGATCTGCACAGCGCAGGCAAGGATGCAGAGCTTCCCTACAGCGGTATGATGCTGACTACGGTGGTTGCAGAGGCGGAGCGGATGGTTCGGTTGGAGAACGGACCGGAGGCTTTTGAAATGCCCATCTCCGGCATTGCCATCGGAAATGTGGCACTGGTTGGCTTGCCCGGTGAGCCTTTCACCGGAATCGGTCGGGGACTGAAGGAAGCAGAAGGCTGGGATATGATCCTGCCCACCTGTATTACCAACGGATACGAGGGCTATTTCCCTATGCAGGAAGCTTACGACGAGGGCGGATACGAGTCCAGAAGCTCCGCCTTCAAAGCCGGTGTAGCTGAGCTGCTGATCGACGAAGGCAAAAAGCTGTTGGTTGAATTAAATTGAGGAGGGTCCTTATGAAAAAGACCTTAATGCGCCTGCTGGCAATGGTTTTACTGGTATGTATGATCACGTCATATATTGTGCCTGCGACCTACGCAGCGGAAACTGCCACAGAGTCAGTGGTATATGACTTTGTTCAGATTCCCAAAAACGGCGGTCTCTATTACGGACTGGGAAGCACGGATTCCAAAGCCGGTCAGATGGCAAGAGCCCTGCAGGGCGGCGATTGGCTGAAAGATCTTACCTGCACGCTGAGTATACCGGAACGGTACGCTCTGGAGGATGGTGAGCAGTATGCCCTGAACTGGACATACGAAAGTGCCAGTGACGGAATACGGAGAACATCCACGGATGAAGCCCATCTTCCGGGGATCGATGTCCGATTTATAAAGACTTACGGCTTGCGGAGCGTTTTGAATCAGGATGACTGGATGGCATTCCGGATCAAGAGCCCCGGTGCGGGTACTTTTTCCATTGACCTGACCTACTATGGCTACACCGGCAGTGGCACGACTGCCTTCTACATTTTGGAGGCGGAAGGCGATGCTTCCATTGCACAGGCGGATGTGCTGGATCGCGCAGAGAATATTCAGGCAGCTATGGATCCGGATAACCGGATCGGTATGGTGGACCTGTATAACGGAGTCTCAGGCGCAAGTAATTCTGCCTTTATTGGCAACTATACCTTTGAAGCCGACAAGGAATACATCGTGGTAATGGAGTGCTACGAGTCAGCACCTTGCCCGGATAACCGATATGTATATTTGACCAGTCTGACTATGACACCCGGCGGGAAGACCGCTGAGGAGGAAACTCCCGATGAACGCATCCGGGCACTGACTGTGAAGGAAAATGTGATCACAGTGGCCGATGCAGGCTTTATGGCAGCATTGTGGGAAGTGGACGGTCAGGACTACTATTATCTTCCCATTGAGGGTGGTCAGCTTCTGATCTTCAATCTGGACACCTGGGAGCTGGTGAAGACCGTTGAAACCGGTATCAGCTATCCTACCAGCACAGCGGTGGTAGAGTGGGTCGATGATAATGGCAACACCCAAACTGAGCTGTTTATTGGTGGTAACGGAAAACGGATGTACGGTTACAACCTTTATACCGGCAAGGGCAGATTCACAGCCTATTATACGAATTTTACCGGGCTGAGTGGAGAACAAGCAATGCGCGGTATTGCTGCCCACAACGGAAAGGTCTATATTGGTCTTTCTTATGAAGGACATCTGGCTGAGTATGACCCGGCGACGAACACCTATACCGACCTGGGGGATATGATCCAGGAATCCTTCTCCGAGGTAGAAGGTGAAGAGGGCGAAGTTACCGGTGATGCCACCGGTGGTATCGGTTCCATTGCCTGCTATGGGGATTATCTTTATTTGTCTGCCGGCAGTCTTACTACCAAAAAGATCATCAAATACGACCTTGTGAATAAGGCGATCGTTACAGAGGTAGATGTTTCCGCTCAGATCGGACCTAATACCGGTACCCGGGGACTGAACGTTTTGGGTGATGGGGACTATCTGATCGCCGGCGGTACAAGCTTCCTGGAGCTAGCTTTGATCGACCTTGCAACTATGGAGCTGGTAAGCTACGAGGAAGCCATCGCATTGGGCCTGGATGACACGGCTTGGAATGCCGGTATGAACCAGATGGCTACAGAAGTGATCGAGACGGAAGATGCCAGCGGAAACAAGCTGTATAAGCAGTATTTTGTTGCCGGCGGTCCGTTGTATGCCTATAACACCCAAACGAAACTGTTTGAGAAGATCGGCGGCGGCTTCAATGGCTTCACGGTTGCCGGTAAACAGTCTGTTACCATGAGCGTTAATGGCGGCGCAGAGCAGCTATACCTGTTTACTTACGCTGCCGGCGGCCAGGTTCGACTGTGCGATCCCACCCAGGGCAAGAAGATCTCTCTGGACGGTCTGATGAAGCCGGAATACGGCACCAACGGCGCAAATCTGCGTATCAACACAGTGGGTGAGGGCGACGATGCTACCACACTGTATTTGGGTGCATTCAATACCCCCGGTGCGGCGGCTTATGACACGACCACCGGTGTGTTTACATATTATCGAACCGAGGGTCAGACCGACAGCCAGGTTTGGTATGACGGCAAGCTTTATGCCGGTAACTACAGTGCCTGTATCGTCTATGAGATCGATATGGACAATGCTGATAACAATACTGCCGTGATCTCCAAAATGATCAATTATGAGCAGAAGCGTATTCATACGCTGGCGGCAGGGGATGGCTGCATCTTTGCCGGTACGATCCCCACCTCCTATATCAACGGCGGTGGCATCGGTATATACAATACTGCTACCGGTGAAGAAGACTTCATCCGCTTTAAGGAAACCTCTGTAAACGGTGAAAAGGTCGTCTCCAACGAGGAGCTGTGGGATCTGTCCGTAAAGGGACTTGTTTACCAGAACGGACTTCTGTACGGCTGCACCACAAGAAGCGGCGGCTCCGGTTCTGAGTATGCCGATGGAACAAGTGCCCAGATCTTTGTGTACGATTACAAGGGCAAGCTGGGCAGTGAACAGTTCTATACCCTGGATCTGAGAGAATATATTCCGGATTATCTGCCTGCCACGGATTCTATCGACTTTATTGGCGGTATTACTGCTGACCCTGTGGTAGAGGGCCGGTTCTGGGGTCTCGTTTCCGATGTGCTGTTTACCTTTACCTTCGATCAGACCACGACCGAATGGGATGTTCAGGTGGTACATGATCGGAAGCACACAGAGTATAAAACCTCCGGCAACAGAAGCTGGTTTGATGTACCTGTGGTATTCGATCCTGACAACAACCAGGTTTATGTGTCCTTTATTTCAGAAGGCATTTACTGCATTACCCTGAGCGATTGGAATACGGCTGTGGAAGCATCCAGCCAGCGGCTGAATGGCATTGCACCTTTGTTCTATGCAATGGGTGCAGACGATATGCTGTATTATGCTTCCGGTGCGGATCTGATGGTCCTGCCGGTCAATGTAACAGCAGAGGACTGGGCGATCCCGCGGGCCTGGGATGCCCAGGTCAAGGCCATCGGTGATGTTACACCGGACTCTGCGGAAGCGATCCAGGCAGCACGGGTGGCTTATGAGACGCTGAGCCTGCGGGATAAGGCGCTGGTTCAGGAGCTGTATTTGCTGGAAGAAGCCGAAGCAGAGCTGCTGGAGCTGCTGATCGCAGCAGAAGCAGACTCCTTGTCCTCCGATTCTGTGGAAGTGCTGGAAAGCTATATGGCCCAGTATGACAGTATGACTTCCCGCCAGCAGCGCTATGTGAAGAACTATACGGTGCTGACCGAAGCCTATGAAGCATCCGTCGAGCTCAGAGAGACTGAGGAAGAATATGCCGTTGAGATTCAGGCGCAGATCGATGCACTGAATGTTACTTCGGTGGATGATGCCCAGGCAGTTGCGGATGCAAGGGCGGCATATGAAGCACTGAACGACAGACAAAAGGCGCTGGTGGATATCACCGCGCTGACTGCGGCAGAAGCCCGGCTGGCTACCCTTGTAAGTGCCGCGGAGGTACAGGCACAGATCAATGCCCTTCCTGACAGTGCAGCCTTGGAGGACGAAGGTGCAGTCGCAGCCGTCCGTGGGGTTTACGATGCTCTGCCTGATGAAGTAAAGGCTGAGGTAGACCCCGCAAAGCTGGAAGCTGCAGAAAGCCAGATCCGTGCATTACATACATTGCAGAATCAGATCAATGCACTGACCGAAGAAGTGGAGATCACCGATATTTCCAGTGTGAAAGCAATCAGAGCCACTTATGAAAAGCTGAGCGATGCCCAGAAAACAGACATTAACATCACACAACTGATTGCAGCAGAAAACGCACTTGCTAAGCTTCAAAAGTATGCAGTGCCTACCCAGCAGGTCTATAACTTTGAACTGTACGAAGATCCTATCTTCTATACGGGCTGTACAAAGTATTCCTACGACGAAACGTTGGGTCGCATTCCTTCTAACATCAATGCCGGTAAGCCCTACACCAGCTCTTCCTACCTTATCACAGATTGGTTCTTTGACAACTATCCTCAGACTGTTAACTGGGGCATAGAAAACAATGTAAGCAACACTGCTACAAAGTATGAATTCCGCGGAGTCTCCGATCAGGGTATGCGTCTGACAGATACCACATCAGCAGGTACATACAGCGCCTTGCGTATTTTTGTTCCTGCTGCCGGTCTGTATCAGATCGATCTCAAGGCAGGCGATTATCTGAGCACCTTTAGTATGTACATGATCCCCGCAAGCACCTATTATGCCACAGAGCGTACCTCTGCAAGCGCACTTTCCGCAGCAATGACCCCGGAAAATCAACTGCTTGATACGCTCGCCCTGAAAGCAGAAGCAGAAGTAACCGCAGGTCAGTGGAGCTTCCCCGAAGCCGGCGATTACATTGTGATCTTCAAGGCTGAGGGTGCAAACACCAAGGGCATTAACTTCAGAAATATGACCCTGACACCTGTGGTAAATGCAGATACTGCAGTTGCAAAGGTGGGTGAAGAATACTTCCTCAGCCTGGATGACGCATTTGCATATCAGGTGGAAAATGGTGCGGACGCTGTGCTGCTGACTGCCGACGCTGAGACTGGCGATCTGGTCCTGTCCGGCGGTGCAACGCTGGATCTGAACGGACATACCCTGACTGCTGATACGGTAACGACCCTCG
>CAYLNV010000007.1:0-18720 GCA_964385085.1 uncultured Oscillospiraceae bacterium | reverse complement strand
ACCACGGTGATCTTCTGGGGCTTGGTCCTTGCCCAATCCTCAAAATGCCGGGCAAACCGGTGATTGGAGATCACCACATATTCGTCGATCAGTCCGGCGGAATCCAGATCGTCCACCAGCCAATCCAGGATCGTCTTATCCTGCACCTTCAAAAGGGGCTTGGGGAAATTTTCTGTTAATGGGTACAGCCGGGTCGCGTAACCGGCTGCAAGGATCAAGCATTTCATATCCTTCTCCTTATCTGCTTCCTACACCGTCAGCACTTTGGCAGATGTGTACGGAATATCTGTCCTTCAGGTCCGGGAATTGCTTCAGGTACTCCCGGCTGACAGCCTCCACCAAGGATTCCTCATGATCCGGGTCGATCAGAGCCATGCAGCAGCCCTTAAAGCCTGCACCGGAGAACCGTCCTCCATAGATGCCCTCTGTGCGCTTCATGACCTCATACAGCGCTTTCAGCTCCGGTGAGCCGGTTTCATAAAGCTCGATAGAGCTGCGGCCGCTTTCAAAGGACAACCGGCCGTATTCTTCAATATCGCCTTTTCGCCATGCTTCCACGCTTTTCTCCACCCGCCGGGCTTCATTATAAAAATGCTCCGCCCGCTTGGCAAAGGATTCCGGCAGACGGTCCTTATACTGCAAATACACATCAAAAGGCACATCCCGCAGATTGGTATCTGCAATTTTACCGTATTCTATTCCGGCATAGGCCAGCATAGAATAGGCTGCGCTGCGGCACTCGTCCACACGCATATTGTACTTAGAGCCCGCCAGGCTCCGCTCCAGACCGGAGAAGAAAATGGCGATCTTGTAAGGCTTCATATTGGCGGGGGTAGGGATCAGCTCAAAGCTGCAATCCTTCGTGTCCAGATACAGCAGGTGATCCTTTTGAGAATACACCTCGCAGCACTGATCCAGAAGTCCGCAGGAAACACCCACATAGTTATTTTCTGCCGCTTGTGCTGTTTCGATCAGCTCCTGATCCGGAAGAACCAAGCCGTTGACCTTACACAGAGCGCATAAAAATGCCAAAATCACCGCTGCGGACGAGGACAGACCGCCAATGGGCAGGCTTCCCTCCACCACACCGCACAGGCCAACTGACAAAGGGTGCTTCTTGGCAAGCATTAAGGTAGCGCCCCGAAGCTGGTCCGCCCAGTCGTTTTCCTTCACTTCCGGCACAGCCGCCACGTGCCACTGGGCCCGCTTGGAAAACTGCAGCGACACCAGCTCCACAACACCGTTCATTTTGGGACTGTATGCAATATGGATGCCTTTATCCAAGGCAAGGCCGGTGATCTTGCCCTTATTATGGTCCACATGGGCACCCACCGGGCAAACCCGATAGGGACAAAAGGCAACATCCTCCGGCTGCCGCTTATAAATGGATTCATAGGTTTCGATACAGTTCATATTGCCTCCAACAGCATTGATTTTTTGTAAAAGGCGCTTATGCACCTACCTGTGCTGTCTTTTTCTTGCGTGTTTTGCCGTTTGCTTCCGGTAAAAACCTGTTGAGAAGATATGCCTCAAATCCGCACCCTACACAGCTAATAACCAGCCAGATCAGTGCGCCGTACCATGTCTTCGGTATAGCAATTCCCAGCAGTGCAAAACCTCTCGTAGCAATTCCGCGCCAAAAAACATCGTGGTGATAGTATACCAAAGTATTCCTGCCAATGGCGCAAAGCCACCGCGGATATATTTTTATTTGTTGTGCACAAGTAAACATTGCAACGCAACCAACCGTAATCAGCATGAAGCAATATGGAATGTTGTAATATATATCCTGGTGCACATCCAATATGCGCCTTGGAAACAAAAACATACTCCCAATTGCTAAAGCCACATAGATCCCCAGCATTCCCAAACTCATCCAAAGTTTCATTTGCAAAAGCTTATGCTCGTATTTTTTGATCCAATAGCCAATCAGTAAGTAAAACTGACAAATCAAAGCTGTTCTGAACTGGAATAGATCCCCTACTCCAAAGGCACTTAGTACCAGCCCCCCTGCTGTTATTATGAGTACAGTTGCTCCCAATTTCCATCCGGAACCAAATAGCTTCTGCAGAAAATAAAACAGAATTTGTGCTATAATGCAACAGACTATATACCAGGTCTGTTTTCCAATTAAGGTATCCACCACATAGTTTACATAAAACCGTAATCCTTGAGTTAAAATATACCGTAAGCCAAAGCCTAACGACAATATCAGCCACGGGAGGATAATTCTTCGAAACATCCGCCCAAGGAATACTTTTGCATCTTCAGACCTTCCATACAGTAAGTATCCGCTCACAGCAAAGAACAAAGGGATTTTTATAGGATTAGTAAACAAAAAGATTTCATATTTTTTATACAGATGCCCATAAATTACAAACAGCATGGCCAGCGCTCGCAGTGCGTCCAGCCAATCTAATCGCAATTTTTCCGGCATAGGTGCTGCAATTTCCGAAAGCATTTTCTCTCGTCTCATGCGCTCTCCCCTTTCTTCCTTATTCTTCTAAGCATTCCTTTTTACTGTTAAGCCTTTTTCAGCGCATCACGTAGCTGCGTGCTGCTCGTTCCCTTTGTATAGGGGAAATAGACGATCTCCACACCTTTATCCGCAAAATATGCCTCGTACCGCGCAAACCGTTCCGTTCCCTTGTAGTCGCTGCCAACAAACAGCTTATCATAATGCAGTGCATCGTAGGCATCAGCATCCTCCGTGAAAGATTCGATCGCCCGATCCACATACCCAATGCTTTCTACGATCTGAAGCCGCTCTTCAAAAGGAATAAAGGTTTCCTTTCCCTTCCAGGAACCGCTTTTGTGAACACCCACGATCAGATAATCGCACTGTTCCTTTGCTCTGCGCAGTAGGTTCAGGTGTCCAATATGGAACAGATCAAAGGTGCCGCTGAGGTACCCCACCACCACTTGAGGCTTTGTGGACGCTCTGCCGCTTTTGCACTTATATTCGTAGCTTTCCAGACCGTACTTCACAGGATCTGCATGATACCGCTCCAGCACGCTCCGGTAAACTTCATCGTATTGGGGGATATACAGGGTCTTTCTTGCAAACATTTTCTCCAGGATGTTGCTTGCTGTGTCCATAGTCAGAGACAGATCATTTCCGGTCCCGTTGAAGTTCGTTCCCTTCAAAGATCCGGGCGAAACATCCAAAATGCGGTTTTCGCAGCCATGAAAATTCAGTTCTGTATTCAGATTCTCAATGAATGCGCACAGTCCGGACTTGGAAGCCCCATACACGGAAAACAGCGGAGATGCCACATGGCCGGCAATACTGCCCATAACGGCACAATAGAATGGCTGTTCGCTGCGGATCTTATCATAATATTTCTGAATGATCCGAACAACACCAAGCAGATTGCACTTGATCAGATTTGTTGTTTCCGGCTCTGTCAATGCTTCAAAGGGCGCAACACGACCAAAACCGGCAGTGATCACCAGGGTGTCAATATCGGTTACCGTATCGAAATACGCATAATTTTCCTGCACCAGATCCACCCGCTGGAAGCTTGTCTTCTGCTGAAACTGCTCCCAATTCGCGCCCACATCCTCTGCCTTCGGTGCATCCTTACCGGCAATATAAATATGCTCATAGCCCTTGTCCAGCAATTTCAACACCATTGCCAGGCCAATTCCGCTATTACCGCCCATTACCAGTGCTTTGCTCATAGTGTCCCTACTTTCTTATCGTTGGATCCAGTCCTTTATAATTTTTGCAACCGTTTCCGAAGCGTGTCCGGTCTCGCAATCACCATAGAACTCCAAAATCTTTTTGCAGTTCTCTTTTGCCTTTTCTTCCGTCATATCAGACAGAATCGCCTCCAGTTCTTCCTGGGTTTCTGCAATAAAATACGGGCTGTCTTCCATATCAAAATAGAAGGTCCTGTCCTTTTCCAAATACTCCTGCCGGTCTGCCTGGAACAGCACGACGGGCCGTCCGGTCAGTGCGAAATCACCGGCACAGGATGAATAGTCTGTGATCAGCATATCAGAGATCAGCAGCAAGTCTCCCATATCCTCATAGGAGGACGCTCCAATGATACGCTTATCTTCCCTTTTATTTTGCAGTCCAACCATTGCCGGATGGGCACGTAGTAAGCAGACCCACTTACACTTGTCGCGTTCCTCCAGTCGGGAAAGGGTTGCAGCGATATCAAGGTTTTTGATCTCCTGCAGTTCTCTCTTTTCCCTTTGCTCCCGGCGCAAGGTCGGTGCGTACAGAAGGATCTTGGTATCCCCATTGATGCCCAGTTTTGCTTTTATGCCTATTGCTTCCTCAGTATCCCCAGAAACAAGCCTGTCATTTCTAGGGGTTCCCTTCATCAGCACCTCTCCCTTGTACCAGAAAGCTGATCGGTACTGCTTCTCTCCATAGGCAGAGCCTGCCACTGCGTAATCACAATACCCTGGGATCTGTAAAGAGATAACTCTGTCCTTTGGTGCATTGGGCGAATCGTGGAGCACTGTTTTGAATGCCTTGTCTCCGTGCCAGGTCTGTATAAATAACTGCTTCTTGCTTTTCGGGAACTTAGGAAATACAAAATTGTTTACATATACAGAAGCTGTCGCTAGTTCCTTGTATATTCTCCACAGACTGCTCGTATTTACGCAGCGAACATTCTCGGGAACAATGCCCTTTTTGCCCTCAGGATCTCCAAACAGCCAAACAATCTCTGCATCAGGCGCTTCTTTGGACAAAGCCTCAGAAATAGCCCGCGGATTGTCTGAATAGGTTTTACCGCCAAAGCTGATAAAAAGCACCTTTTTCTTATTAACACCAAATAGCATCCTGACTATATGAAAATACATATTGATCAGTTGTTCCTTATATGCTTTCATGTTGTTCCTTTCTTCTTTTCCGTTTTTGTAACACTTTTCTATAATGGAGCAACTCTTTGCGATGACGAACAAATGCTACAGCTATGTATACCAGTACCACAAATGCTTTATAAACGAAATTAACAACAGAAAAGGTATTGCCATATTTAACATAGGACAGCAATAACCCGCAAAAAATGAACACAGCTACAAGCAGGAAGTTAATAACTGCATCTTTTACCTTCAGTCCGATATCCTCATACTGCTTACTGACTGCAACAATGATTACTACGCGGATCACCATAGCGATCCAATCCGCCATTATCGAGCCGTAGACACCCCATATTGGAATCATAACATAGGAAAGGATTACATTAACTAGGCTTCCGGTTACTGTAGCAACAAACAACCGTCTGGAGGCCTCTTTATAATAAAACAGTATCTGCACATAGAAATAATATACAGTTTTAATTGCATAGCAAATAACTATTAAAGGCACATATCTCCACGCGTCTACATAGGATGACTCAACAAATAAAACAACATAATCCTGGGCAAACAATGCAATTCCCAACATAAAGAGCCCCACCACTGCACTCAGCAGATTCGTAATGTTGCGAATTCTGGTCTTGTAACTGCAATCACGATCGTGCAAGTTTTCATACAACCACGGGCCATAGGCTTTGCTGACATAGCCTTGGATCGTATCTGCAATATTACCAAACTGCGTTGCAACCGAGTAAACACCCACGCTGGACAGGGAGACTGTTCCGCCGATGAGCACCTTAGAAACAAGCACCGCCAGATGTGTTGATAAGTTATGGGGTATAATCGGAATAGAATATTTCAGAGCCTCCTTTAACAGACCCCAATCCAGGCAAAAGCGAATGGTTTTCTGTGCGGACATTTCGATCAGAAAATAAAGTGTATAAAGCACACTGCTTATCAACGTAGCCAAAAGCGATCCTACTGCACCCATTTGAAGCACGACTATAAACAGAATATTCAGAGCCAAGCTAACAAAAAAGAACACAATACTCAAAATCGAGCTTTTCATTGCCTTCTGCTGGCTCTTCATTATTTGATCAAAAACCGTATGCTCGCAGTTAAAGATCAAGGATATGATACAAATCAAAATAACCGGATAATAGTCGATGCCTGAGAACACATACCTTGACAGTGCATCTCTGAACACCGTGAAGATACCAGCAAATACTGTGCCAGATATAAACACGAAGGTACATATCGTTCCATAAAAGCGCTTCAGCTTTTCGGGATCTTCCTTCAATTCTACATAAAATCGGCTAACCGCTGAGAATAGTGAAAATGCCACAATATAACTCATGGTGCCACTAAATGTACTTGTAATACTGGTAATTCCGTAGTCTTCCGTTGTCAGGTAAACCGTATATAACGGCAACAAGAAAAAGCTTACACACTTCAAAAGCAATCCACTACAAGAGTATATAACAGCATTTAGTATTAATTTTTTCCCAGATGATCGTCCGTTCATCGGCTGGTCCTCCCCTCTTTTTATTCATTCAACTGCACAATTCTTTAATATTTGCAGCAAACAGCAATTGTTAATACTTTGCTGTAACCTTTATTTATTCATTTTTAAGATTCGTTTCTCCCTCTATAAATGCCTGCGCTGCCAAAAGCAGGAAGCATAATCGCATATGAGGATATCCGACGGTTAAATACTGCCCTGCCATAGAATAAACAAATGCCACAGTTGCCGGCAAATATGCCATAATGCGATCCTTCTTGCTGATCTGTTTGAATTTCTTACTGCCACACATCATAAGCGTCCAAAAAACAAGCAACAAGCCTACAGTGCCCCAGCTAATCAGAATATCTGTAATGGCATTGTGGGGGGAGGTTTTGATACCAATTGCATCTTTATAAGAACCGATCCCATATCCAAATAAGAAACACCAAGGTTCTCTTACCCATTCCTCAATAAAAAAAGCAAAAATATCCGATCTTCCGTTGGTAATATCTTCCTGATCTACAAATCGATTAAGTACAGCATCTACCACACCGGGAGCAAGTTTCATAAGCACAAGAACCAAGATACCAACCAAGGCGATCCAAACCAGGCCGGAAAATAGTTTATTTCTGCGGACTACCAACACCAAGTAATAGGTTAATGCGATCAGGCCCATCAGCAGAACACCTGATCTTGAACGAGTCAACGCAACAATGAACATGGAATATCCTACCAGAGCAACACCGAAAACCTTAGACATTCTTTTTCTGTCCATATAGCCCAACAGAATTGCAACTGCAATTGCAAACATACCGGAAAGCTGATTTGCATTATAGGAAGTTTGCATTTCATCGTCCACAACAACAGTTGTTCCCAGCCGTTTGCCGCCTGTGCCTTTTAAAAGCACCTCCCAGGTCAGCTCATTTGCTGTTAGGAGCAACACCACCGTCCCCCCCAGCATAACACCTGCCACATAGCACAGCAGTGCGCTCTGATAATCCTCTGCGGTATACTCGCCATCGTACCAGATCGCGGGAATGACCACGATCAACATTCTCGTTACATAATCGTAAATCAAGGTGCCTATGGCACTTTCCGAAAATAGGGCATTATTGATCAGCTGCAGAAACAGCATACCAAACGTCATGATCAGCATCAGGCCATTGACCCGCACTTTATCCGAATACAGCATTTTTACCAGCAAAATTCCCAGATAAATTATTCTGATCTCGTTGTGAGGAGCAGTCAGAGCTGTGGTGAATATATAGATTCCCAGCGCGGTCCCCGCGTCCGTCAACATAAATGCCACAGCGCAAAGACCGGAAAAAACAACATCCGGGATACTGAGCCCTATTAAATCGCGAAGCAGGTACAGAACCGCAAATAGCACAATAAAGATTGCCTGTTGCTTTCTCTGATCCAGAATGATAGATGCTTTCTGTAACGCGCTGTGCTTTCTGTCTGCTTTGGTTACAATATTACTCATAAAAACTTACTTCCTCAATTTTTACCGTTAACTATATCCGCAATATACTGATAGTACATCCGAGCGATCTTATCTCCATCGTGTGTTTTGCGAATGTGCTGTGCACTCTCCGATATTTTTATTGCCAGCTCCAAATCATCAGCCACTTCAGTCATTGCTTTCGCTAAAGCATCCGCATCCTCCACCGGCACTAAAATTCCGTTTTGATGATCCCGGATAAGCTCCCCCGGGCCGAAATCACAGTCCGCAGAAATACAGGGCAGACCACAAGCCATAGCCTCCATCAGTGCATTGGGCATTCCTTCAAAACGGCTGGCCATCACAAACATTCCCATATCCGCTACCTGGAACATCACATCTGGCACAGACCCGTACAGCGTTATACTGTCAGAAAGGTCTAAATCCGCAATTTTCTCTTCGATCGCTTGCCGCAGCGCGCCTTCCCCGTAAATATGTAAATGATAATCCGGATGTGTCCCCCGGAACTTCTCAAACGCTTGCAGTAAAATATCATAACCCTTTTGCGGGACCAACCGTCCAACCGCACATATATCCTTATGCCGACGGCTGTTAAACTCCGGAACTGTTTCCGGAAGGATTTCCGGAAACACACCGTTATGAATTACTGTACCGATGTTGCGCACTTTCTTTGGGTAGCACATAGATACTCGCTCTGTCTGGAAAATAAAGCCGTCCACATTGGGAAGCACTTTATCATACTGCCACCTTTCCAGTGTCCCTAGCTTGCGGGTATTGGGATTGTTGCGCTCAGAAACGATTAGCTTAAAATCTCTCCCAAAAGGAAAGGCATACTGTAACAACACCGCTTGCCGAAGCTGAAAGGTAATGACCGCATCATAAGCTTCCTGCCTGATTAATTTAGCAAGCGCACGCATGATCCGCAGATTTCTGGTCATTCCCTCTAGTTTATTTTTGGAATCTCCCGCCAGATTCAGGCGAACATGTCGTACGCGCTCATCTAGAGGATACCCAGACGCTGAGTTATCTGTTGTAATAATGGTAATCTCATCTGCTTGGGCGCAAAAAGTATTTGCCAGCGATGCAATCACCCGTTCCGCACCGCCACGACTCATTCCGCCGAACAAAAAGGCTAACTTCATTTTTTATTCCTCGCTTAGTGATAAACGAAAGCTCATAACTGAATCCAACTACCTAATATCTCATCCCATTTTGGAGGATCAAACGGCATCATGCCACTCCAGTGAGAGAATGTCAACTCTCCAAAATAGGCCCTGCCGTCTGCTTCATAAAAATCTACTCTCAGGTGGGGGATCCCTTTGGAAAGTACGCTCGCCAGTTCTTTCATTTTCTCAAAATTAACCGGCTTTTCAGGCAGTTTTTCGGCATTGGGATGTCCATTGGTAAAGGGCAGATGATTGAAGTTTTCGTCAAAGAAATCGAACTTGGTTTCTTCCGTAGCGCTCCCCCGCTCCGTTGCAATAAACAAGGCCTTTACTTGGCCGTCAAAGCAGAAAAACTTATAATCTCGCAACTCACAGGTTGCTTTGTCTTCCATATATTTTTCCGCAATAATACGAGGTTTTACATTTTTATAGGGCCACTCTCTGCCGTGGTAATAGTAATTGGTTTTCAAACTTCCTTTAATTCTTTTCTTTGCCTTTTCCATATCAAACGTGTCCTTGTCCTGGCAAATCGCAAGGCCACCGCTATCATGGGTGCATTTCAAGACAAATTGATTCGGAAGGCTGTCAAAATCAATGTCCTCAAATTTATCCCATACCCCTAACGTAGGAATAATGTACTCTTCTCCAATACGCTCCGCCACATATTTCTTGGCTTCATACTTGTCCACCATCTGGGTGTATTCCGGCTTGCGGTCATAGAGTTTCAGCCACTGGATCTTTTCACTATACAATTTAGAGTTTCTAAGATTGAGCCTTCTCCCCATTCGCACCCAGTATGCCAGCTTTAAGTAAGCTTTATCGGACATCCAATTCAATAATCCCCTGTGGGACAAAGATAAAAAAACAGACAAGCATTTTTGTCTTATGCTTTTTGTTGTATTCATATGGTAATCCATCCTTTTGATCTGCAAATCCTGAATTACAGATCGGTGTTGTGGAAATATTTTTGTCTTCCTCTCTTATCTATTTCCATATGTTTCTATCAGATAGCTCTTCTTGTCCTTTTGATAGGCAGCTATATCAAAGTCTTCCGGCATTAATTTTTTGCACTTTTCTGCATACTCATTCAATGTGCATATTTGTCTGGCAGGCACACCTGCGTATACTGTTTCCGGTGGAACATTCTTGGTTACAACACTGCCCGCACCAATCACCGCATGATGACCAATCACCACACCTGGCATAATTATACTATTAGCACCGATAAAACTCTGTTCGCCAACCTCGATTCTCCCAAATCGCTTGACATCCCTGTACGCATCTTTGTCATTTCTAAAGGCCCATGTACCACCATCATGATTGACAAACAAAACATTCCCAGAAATTCTGCAATTCTTACGTAATGTGATCAAATACGGTTCGCTTCCAAAGTTCACACCACCCATAACCGTTACACCATCTTCGACACACATCCCGTTCTCAATAGCGACACGCAGATTTCCCTTCAGTTTGCGTTTAATCTCTTTGTAAAGCGTTCCAATTTTCATGTTATTCAACTCCATCTATAAATTGCTTCCACTGCATAAAAATCTCAACCGGCAGGTATTTCTTTGCGCTATTCTGCGCTGCCGTCCCTAGATATTCCGCAAACACACGATCTTGCAACAGTCTCTCCATTGCTTCTGCCATAGCATCTTCATCGTTTACCGGAACAAGCAGTCCGTTTTTTTCATGTTCAATCAGTGCCTTTGGTCCGCCGCAGGGGCAATCCGTAGAAATACTGGGAACACCAACCGCCAATGCCTCCATCAGCGCATTGGGCATACCCTCATAGTCCGATGGCAGCACAAAAACACCTGCCTGAGCAAGCACTTCCTCAACCTGAGAAGTATTTCCCATTAAAAATGCCCTGTCCTTTAGTCCCAGTTCTGTGATCTGCTGCTGCAATGCTTCTCTGCAGATTCCCTCTCCGTAGATCAGCAGCTTCTCTTCCGGAAACTTATCCGCGATCCTGGCAAAAGCGCTTAACAGCAAACTGTGATTTTTTTGCTTGCTCAAGCGCCCGACTGCAACCACATTAGCAGTTTTTTCCCGCTCTACAGTGAAGAAACGCTCTGCAACTTCATTCATAATGACCGCAGACTTTCTCTGCAGCCGCTTCGGAAACCACGCTTTTGCTTCCTCTGTCTGAAAAACACAGCCATCGGCTGTAGGCAACAGCACTTTTCCTACGATTTTCCCAAAAAAACCCGCATATTCCCGGTTGGGATCATTACGAACAGAAACAATGGTTTTTACAGGCAGACCCGCAGTTGCAAGAATCGCTCTGAAATTAGGCTCTGCCATAAAAGAAATCAGCACATCTGGCTTTTCCTCCTTGCAAATTGCACGTAGTTTCTGAATTCTCGTTACATTTCTTTTAAAGCGAGACTGTTCGATCTGAGTATCTTCTAAGGATAACCTTTTAACACCCTCTGCCAGGGGATATTCTTCCTCCTTATAAAAAGAGGTAACTAAAATGGTTTCAAATTCTGCACGACTGAAGTGGCCTGCCAACTGAGAAATGACTCGCTCAGCGCCGCCTTTTCCCAGTGTGTTGATATAAAAGATGATTTTCCCATTTTTAGCAACCGACTTGCTTTTACGCATCCCTATTCACCCTTTATGCTCTTACTAATCTGCTCTGTTGCTTGCACATACTTTTTCATCATCTGCGCTCTTTGCTCATCGTTTACTTGTTTCTCGATCCTTGTATCACATGAGTTACGCTTTCGAATATATTCGAGTGCTTTCTCTGGTTCTAAACTTATTTCTTGGAATTCTATTTCCCCGACAGACCCTGCCAATCGCAACAGTATCTCCAGATTCTCTGCGGCATTTACACCATTGCAAACAGATAAAGATATCGCCGACTGTGCCAATCCTTCATCAAAAATAATGTAATCGCATCTATTGTAATTCTTTTCCAGAGCATAAAGCTTAGTGAATATATTCACGATCTGATTAAAAAGCCCATTATCTCGGGTATAGCCATTATCTTTTACAAGCGCAATTACCGCCTTTGTCCTCTGAAAATTCCATATCGCCATATAAATTGCTATCGATATTTTAGCGATTTTTCTGCCAATCCGACTTTTTTTGTGATCCAGATCATAACTCGGCTCTGCAACTCTCTTTCCGGCTGCTCTGTATTTTTCCGCGAGCCTATGTGAATATGTTGTTTTTCCGCTGCCTGGGATGCCATAATAATCGATCACTACTGTATTTATACGATCTTCCATATCTCATCCATAACCTTGCCAAAAGATACAACTTTATCTACAGATGTGTCGATAACAACTGACTTTCTGGAAATATCCATAGCCATAACAACTGCCTTCTTGTTGTCAATCTCCTCTGCAGTCATTTCCGGTTTACGGGCAATTGCCATTTCAGTGGGTACCATCAGCTTTACAGCTAAATCCGGTGTATTTAATGTAGCTGCCTGATAGATCTTCAGTTCTTTGCAAGCCAGCCGATAGACAAATCCACGGCCCTTTTTCAGATACTTTGTAAGAAGTGGACCGTCGCTGAACCCAGGTGTTTGCGTCTGAGGATAGCGATCAATTAGTACCAGCATACCCGAATTTCTGGCTTTTACGATCTGACGCAGCTTCCTCTTCTTTTCCTGCGCCAATGTCATTGCCCAAATGATCTTTGCTAGAGAATAAATTCTAGCCTTCAGTGAAACCTTCTTTTTCTGAGTATACTCTTTTTCAACTTCGTGACCCAAGCCCTTGCCGCCAACTTTTTTTGCGACCAGCTTCATTGGCTTGCGCAAAAGGGAACTGCTGCCATCACCGCTACCAAGATAGATTGCTTTAACATCCATCTTCTTGCCAAATTCTTTTTTTACATAATCAAGCGTAGTAGATTTTCCTGCTCCATCACAGCCCAAAAAAGCAACCGCACAACCACCGGATGGAGATACCCGCCTGCTGGGTGTATTGGTGTTCATTCCTGTGTGGCGCTTCACTGCTCCCAATGCCCAATACAATTCCCGCTTTGTCCTGACAATCCAGGAACTGCCACGACTGTAACCTGTATAAGGCTTGAGATATTTCCTAAGCTGTTTCTGTAACGAAACAAGCTGCACCTTTTGCGTCAACTTCTTCCCTGCAAGCATAACAACAGACTGAGCTGCCGTTTCATCCAGGTACAATTCAGCCCGCTTCTTGAGTTTTTCCGGGTCAACACGTTCCTGCAACCAGGCAAACTCCGCCCTGTCGTCCTTTCCGATACTCTTTCCTGTATCACGCCAACGCAGCTTCAGCGCATTGCGCACAAAAAGCAGGATCAGCTCATCCTCATGGCTGGAAGTATAAATGCCGTTTTTATCCCAGATCCGATTATCGATTATGTGATAACCCCAGGGAGTAACTGTGTAACCTTTCAGGTGCTTTTCGCCTAATGTCATTCTGTAATGCAAGTGCAGATGCCAAATTCTTGCCGTTTCTATATCAAAGCCAATATAGTCCTCAATTGCGTTATATTGCATCAGCGGTGTGGCTCTGAAACGCTTCATCCCACAAGCTGTCAAAACACAATCGATCTGCGCCCGCTGCTCCGGAAGAAACAGCATATCCAGATCTGTGTCTCCCTCCAATGCCGGCAGCAGATGTTCGTTGCTTTTCCAGTGACAATATTGAATATGATTGGCTTCCAGCGCTGCAAGCATTTGCCTTATAGACTCAAGCATTTTACCGTTCTCCTATCACATTTTCTGGTAGATATCTAAATATTTCCCGTGCATACTTTCCAGAGAAAACTTATTGGCCACCGCCTGCCTAATCTCGTTACAGTGTTTACAGAACTGTGCCTCTTCCATTTCTCCCAACTGCCGGATCGCTGCGACCCAAGCTTCCTCCTCCAGAGGCAAAAGACACACCTGTTCACACAGGTCGCCTATCTCCTTGTGGGGCGCAATATCCGACAAGACTGGCACCAGGCCCACGCACATAGCCTCAAGCACGCTGACCGGTAGCCCCTCAACAAAAGATGGCGACACATAGATTGCCGCATCGCATAGTCCTGTATAAACTTCGTTGCGGGGAAGCAGTCCCCGGAATTCCACGCGGTCTGCCACACCTTCTGCTTGCGCTAACGCACGAATCTTGCCTTCCACATCCTCCGCGCCAATCAGGATCAGGCGGTGCTGTGGCAGTTGCTTCATCATTTTTATAACAAACTGGTGATTCTTTAGGGGGATCATCCTCCCCACACATATCAGGGTCTTTCTATCCCCTCGCGGCTTCTGAACATCTTCAAGTGCTTCGTTGATCCGATCCACATCCACTCCGTTCGGGATCGCTGTGAATCGCTTTCCTTTTAAGTACCTTACAAGCCTGGAATACTCGCTAAACGCTGCATTGCACACACAGTTAGCATATCGGCTCAGCAATACACACAGGCAACTGGACACTTTATACTTAATATCTCTGCCGCTGTATGTGCTATGCACTGTATATAAGCAGCGCTTTCGAATATTCAAAAATGCAGATGCAAGAAAAAATTGAAGGGCTGATTTTTGGTGGTGCAGATGAAAAACCAGTGTTTCATCAGCTTGCCCGGCTTCTGCCTTTAACCGTTTTATCAGCGCCCGAAGCTTACCTTTGCTGCCTCCCACCAGATGAACATCCACGTCCGCAGGGATCATCACATTTTCGGGAGACTTAGTGTCGCAAACGATCAGCGTTTGTTGTATATCATATTGATGTGCACTTCGGTAGATCACAAACTCGTTGATCGGCATACTGGTTGCGGATATTGAGTCCACCACAGATACAGCACGGATCATTGTCTATCCTCCGCTACAAGCCTTGCTATTTCTTCCTTATATGCATCCACCACAAAGGCCCGGGAAAAATGGTTCACAACATGCTCTCTGCCCGCCTCGCCCATTTCTTTGCGCTGTTCGTTGGGCATAGATAGGAATGCTTCGATTCTCTCAACCAGTGCATCCACATCTCCACCGGGATAGATCACACCGGACACCCCATCTACAACAGTCTCCCGGCAGCCCGGGTTGTCGGTGGTAATAATAAATCTTCCGCTGGAGGCATTTTCCAAAAGCACATTGCTCATACCCTCGCCATAAGTAGACGGGTGTATAATCGCATGGCTTTTGCCAATAAAAGGCCGCACATCCTTTTGACTTCCGTGATAGATCACAATGCCCTGCTGTTCTTGCTCCTGCAGGAGCTTTGTATAATGATCTTCCGTAGGCTCAATAAAGCCCAGCATATGAAACTCTGTTTTCGGGTATTTTGACCGGATTCGTCTCGCCGCCTCCATATAGTCGTCCACACCCTTTTCGTGCAGAATTCTGCCGATATAATTAAAAACGACGGTTTCCCCGGTTTTTCCGTCTCCCCCATCAGGGTAGGGCTGAAGAGGGTATCTGTCCGTAGCCACACCGGAGCCGGGAATCAGTCGATAATGCCCTTTTACGATCCTCTGTTCCAAAGCCATTTTCATGTTGGTATCATTTTGAAACATGATGCAGCTGGCGCTCCGAAAGGCCAGCTTAAAAAGTCCCATGATAAATGCACGCATAGGCCCCGTCTTTTTCAAAACGCTGCCAAAACCGGTTACATTGTTGATATACGGAATTCCCCGCATTTTTGCAGCAATACTTGCATATACATTGGGTTTTGCGGTATAGGTCAGCACCACATCAGGATGATAGGTCTTAAATAATCTTAAGTAATGCAGCAGCAGTTTGAAATCAGCCACGATATTTGTGCCCCTGCGATCAATAAGCGGATCATCATATATGTACGCAATATGCTGCATAAGCTCCTTTTTTTCACCGTTCGGACAGGAAATAAGCAATTCATAGCCTTCTGCAACCAATCCTTCGATCAGTTCTTTGCGAAAGCAATATATATCGTCAAAATCATTGGTAAGCAACGCAATCAATGGTTTCTGATTCATACCTATTTCCTCCTTAAACTTATTTTCCAGCAGCAGTTTTCTCCGGCTGTTTATAATTCTTACCTAGCACCGCAAGCACTGTCATAAACATGATCTTAATGTCGCCGAAAAAACTATATTCTGTAATTGCCTTCAAATTATAGTACATCTTCCCCGGTAGAACATCAGCTACATAAGCCTTGTCCACATCCTCTGCGTCAGCCAGCAGCATATCCTCATCTTTATAGAAAACACTGGCAAGGCTTGTTACACCTGCCGGCAGTAGCAGCGTTGCCAGCATTTCAGGTGTATAGCTGGCCACATATTTTGGCACTTCCGGCCGTGTCCCTACAAAGGTCATCGTCCCCCGGAAAACATCAATAAGCTGACATATTTCGTCCAGACGACACTTGCGGATCACTTTTCCCACTCTGGTGATCCTGCTGTCTGCGCCTACAGTAACTAAGGATCCTTTGTCCGCATTTTGTACCATTGAGCGGAATTTGAAGATCCTAAACTGCTTTCCATACTGCGTCACTCTTACCTGACGGTAAAACACCGGACCGGGAGTGTCCAGCTTAATGGCAACAGCCAATACCAGAAATACCGGAGAGATAACGATCAGCATCAGCACAGACACCACAATATCAAACAGCCGCTTAAAAAACAGGCTTATCTGCTTTCTTTTCAGTGCGTCATAGTATGGACGCACTGCTTCTGTCTGTAATTCAGGCGGGAGCTTGTCCCATTTGCAAAGCATCATTGGATGTATCCCTTCACAATATGAATGTAATTTTCAATCACATAATCCACCTGCTCATCTGTCAGGTTCGTGTGTAACGGCAAAGTGATCTCATTGGCAAAGTGGGCATAGGCATTGGGATAGTCAGCAATATCAAATCCCAAATTCTTATAGGCGGTGTGCATTGGCAGGGGCTTATAATGGACATTACAAGCGATGCCCTGCTCTGCCATCTTTATAATGATCTCATTTCTCTGTTCCTGGGTAATGCCGGGAATCCGGGTCAGATACAGGTGCCCGGAAGATGTATGATCATCGGTGTAGTGCTTCAGCACCTGCACACCCACGGGTTTCAATGCAGCATCAAATTTTTCAATAATTTCTTTGCGACGGGCAAGCATTTCACCATAGCGCTCCATCTGCATAAGTCCGATCGCCGCAGTAACATCTGTCATATTGCACTTATACCATGTGCCAACTATGTCGTATTCCCATGCCCCAAGCTGGGTCTTGGCCAATGCATCCTTGCTCTGACCGTGCAGGCTCAAAAGCTGCAGTTTTTTGTAGATCTGCTCATCATCAATTCCTTTGATGGTTCGCCAGGTCAATGCACCACCCTCGGCTGTGGTGAGATTTTTTACTGCGTGGAACGAAAATGAAGAAAAGTCAGCCACGCTTCCGATCCTTTTGCCACCCAGCTCTGCACCAAAAGCATGGGCAGTATCTGCCATAACCGCGATTCTCCCCAATGCCTTTTGGATCTCCGATGCAGGCTTAAATAATCCCCGTTTGCTTTCCGCGATCTCAAAAATTCTTTGATAGTCGCAGGGGATGCCTGCCAGATCTACCGGAATGATCGCTTTGGTATTTTCATTGATTGCTGCTTCAACCGCATCATAATCCATTTCCAAAGAATTTTCCTGGCAGTCAATCATTACCGGTGTTGCACCAACATGGCAAACAACAGATGCCGTTGCGGTATAGGTATAGGCAGGAAGGATCACTTCATCGCCAGGACCAACGCCTAATGTATGCAGTGCCATTTCGGCACAGGCAGTCTGAGAATTCAAACAAACACAACGGTTCACACCAACATACTTTGCAATTTTCTTTTCCAGCTCCTTTGTTCGGGGACCTGTTGTGATCCATCCGGAACGCAATGCCGCCGCAACCTCGGAGATTTCCAATTCTGAAATATCCGGCGGTGAAAATGGCACCGTCATTGAATGCATAAATCTCTCCTCCTGCTTATTTTTTAAACCTTTATCAATTCTGGTTTTGTGAATATTTCTTTATACTTCTGATCCTTCTCCCCGATTCCGGTAGCTTCCGGATGATAGGTCGGCACCATTTCTTCCACCCTATCGCAGATCGATCCATCGTTCTCATAGGCTGCTACCATCAACTGCTGGAGCTGCAGCAAAAATACATCCGTATCAAAGGCGATGGGGTTTCCGATGTGGATCAGCTCATTGGCAGTTCTCTGCAAACCTTCTTCCGCCATCAGCTTTTCTTCATACAGCTTTTCACCGGGTCTTAAGCCGGTATACTCTATCCGGATATCCACATCCGGCTTCAGGCCGGAAAGCTTGATCAGATTCCGTGCCAATTCATCGATCTTTACCGGCGCACCCATATCCAGCACAAAAATCTCTCCTCCGTTGGCATAAGTGCCTGCCTGCATGACCAGGCTCACCGCTTCCGGAATGGTCATGAAGTACCGGACGATGTCAGGATGGGTAACCGTTACCGGGCCGCCGTTTTCGATCTGCTTCTTGAACAGCGGGATCACAGAGCCGTTGCTTCCCAGTACATTTCCAAATCGCACTGCCACATACTCTGTGCAGTAATCACGACCTTCATTTTTCTTTATCTGCTCCAGTCCATCCTCCTGATGGGTAAATAACATAGGAAGCTTTTTTGCAGAACCGGTCTTCACAGCCCTGTCAAAGCTCTGGATCACCATTTCACAAAGGCGCTTGCTGGCGCCCATGATATTGGTGGGGTTTACGGCCTTATCTGTGCTGATCAGCACGAACCGCTTGCAGCCGTGGATCATTGCTGCATAGGCCGTCTTGTATGTACCGATCACATTGTTTTTGATCGC